>CAYSZA010000276.1:0-4084 GCA_964435275.1 uncultured Methanosarcinales archaeon
CCCTTGGCAAAGATCTGACGGGAGTGAGCCATGTGTCGGATTTCAATCCTTTCGGAGTTGCCTGCAAAAAGGACGGTATGATCCCCGGTAATATCTCCTGCACGGACTCCATGAATTCCGATTTCTTTTCCGCGTGGGGCAATACCTTCCCTGCCATAGACATATTCCTTTCCACCCAGAGCCTCACTGATAACGTCTGCTGCCTTAAGTGCGGTTCCGCTTGGAGCATCTTTCTTCTGGTTGTGGTGAGCTTCTATTATCTCGATATCATAATCTGCAAGATACCTTGCAGCTTCCCTGATGATCTTGAAAAAGACATTAACGCCTACCGAATAATTCGGAGAGATAACCGCACTTACCTGGCCTTTCTGAATAGCATCGTCAATTACTGCTCTCTGCTCTGGAGTTAGCCCTGTAGTTCCTATTATCAGATTTACTCCAGCCCTGGCAGCTACTGGAGCGTTGACTACGGTTGCGCCAGCGGCGGTAAAGTCGATAAGGACATCAGCCCTGCTTTCTTTCAGAACAGTTTCCAGGTCTTTAACATCGGAGATCTGGACTCCCAGGTTCCCTACATGGGCAAATTCTCCTGCATCCTTTCCGAAATTATTGATGTCAAAAGCAGCAACAAGCTGCATATCTGTAGAACTGGTAATATTTTCCACAATTAAAGAGCCCATCCTGCCGCAGGCTCCGAGTACTGCTGCGTTAATCATTCTATAACCCCCAATTTCCTGAGTTCGTCTGCAACCTTTTGAGCATTTGTCCCACTGAGGGGCGCGAGTGGAAGCCTCAGGTGTCCGCTTGCAAGACCTGCAAGTTCTGCAGCTTTTTTCACCGGGATCGGGTTAGTTTCCAGGAAAAGGGCGCGAATTAGAGGAGCAATTTCAAAATGGATTTTTCTTGCGGTTTCGTAGTCTCCTGCAAGAGCTGCATTCACCATTCTGGACATTCTGTCAGGTACTATATTTGCAGCAACAGAAATGACTCCTCTTCCTCCTACTGAGAGAATTGGAAGAGTCAAATTATCCTCGCCTGAAAGAACTACGAAGTTTTCATCTACAGTACTTTCCAGAATCTGGGAAACCTTACCGACGTTTCCGCTGGCTTCCTTAATTCCCACGATATTTTCGACTTTCGCAAGTTCAGCAATAACTTCCACAGGCATGTCCTGCCCTGTACGGGAGGGGACATTATAGAGAATCATAGGAATATCGACTGCCTCTGCAATTTTCTTGAAGTGAGCAAGCAGGCCTGCAGGATTTGGCTTGTTATAATAGGGAGAGATCAGAAGTACACCGTCAACACCCGCATCCGCAGCGTGTTTCGTAAACTGGAGAGCTTCTCCAGTGTTGTTCGAGCCTGTTCCTGCAATCACAGGAACCTTTGAATATTCCACTGCAATATTTATTACTTCTTCATGCTCAAGTGCGGAAAGAGTTGCGGATTCTCCAGTAGTGCCACAGGGTACAATCCCTGCAACCCCTCCCTCTTCAACAAATGCGATATTCCTTTGTAGGCCTTCCCTATCAATCCTGTCATCCTTCGTAAAAGGAGTGATCAGGGCAGGCATTGCTCCTTCAAACATGTCAGATATCCCCACCTGTGTCCGGAAGTAAGTTCTTTACTCAGTATACTTTCATGCGTGCAACTTTTCTTGTGACGTAACCTGCAACCCTATTCCTTATAACTTTGCTCTCAATGGTTGTGTACTTTGTCACAAGAGTCTTGTTAGTTTCAAAGTCTTTTGTGAAGACATCTCCATGATTTTCAATCAATCCGAATGCGATTCTTTTTATGTTTGTCTGTCTTATATTTCCCATCGTATCTCCTCTTGGATGTTTTTGCTGTTTTTTAGTCCAGTTATTCAATTCTACTTCTAGTCTATCTCACACTTTTTCCTGTGAATCTGGTTAACGTGAAGCCGGAGGAGAAAATAGTCCTTTGATATCTATTTTCCTTCTCTCGAATTGACAGATTTAGTGAAACTGGATGCAAAAATTTGATTGATAATGATTTTGTCGACTAATAGGTCACTTGAGATTTATAAGTTTTGGGGTTGACACTCCAGTCTAAAGCTGTGAGGATTATCATTCCTTCTCTCAAGTGCTTGAGCATATAATAGTTGCTGAAAATACCCCTTTAAATATATATTTTTTGTAGTATCGTTGAAGCATTAACAGCTCATTTTAGGTATAATCTATTTATAATATTCTAATATATTCTGCATTTAGATATATTCTATCTCCTACGCATTTTTTCCTTTTATTTCCTCTTTACATAATCCGTTTTTCCGAGAAAGCGGTCAAAAACTCCTGCAGTGGTAAAAACACGCTCTCTGATCTCTTTACGGTTAATAAAGAGTCCTATTAAAACAAGAATCAGTCCAAGGTTTGGCTTTGCTTCAACAGTAATAGCTCCTATCAAAATCAGGGAAGAAGCTGCAAGTCCCTTCATGGCCCCTTTCCTGTAAGAACGATAGCCTGTTCTTTTAAAAATTCGGATGTCCCGGAGGGTCAGGAAGAGAACTACAAAATAGGCAAGCATAGTGATTTCAAGATACATTGTTTTCTCCATCTTCTGTTTTTGACTTTGCACTTCCTACTACTTTACCGGACTGCATAAGGGCCTGATCTCATACCTAATCATTTGGCAGGGAGCAGTAGGGGACAGGCGAAAAGTGGTCGGTATATCGGTGCAAGCAAATAGATGTGCAAAATTACGTATGTTAGATAATATATAAAACCAGCAGGTCTTGTACCTCTCGTGGCTTTTTGAGCTGCAAAATTCGCTGGGAAGGGAGTGTTTTTCAGTTTTGGTTTTAAGTAAATTTTATAGAATATTTTGATTGAGTAGTCCGCTCAGGAATAGGAACCCTAGAAAGAGTGGTTGATGAATGAAATATATAATCAGAGATTGCTTCCCAACTCTGGAAAGCAGCCCAAGGAAAGGATCTTTCCCGGTATAGGGAATCTCAAATTGCCTTTTCCCGCCTGTGTACAGGAGATTCCCCAGGAAGACACCTGCAAGCAATACTCCAAACCAGGGAAATATAGGAAAGTAGTCAAGGGTTCTGAAGTTTTCGGGAGTGAAACCCAGCCAGAGCAGACTGGAAAACCCAAAACTTATATTCCTGAGATAAAGCCCTGAGAGGCCGAAGAACAGGCTGAAAAAGAGGTTTTCTTTTCCATATTTCAGGAAGGGATATACAAGCACTGACGAAACCCCGAAGAAGTGTAGGATGCCGAAGATAATGTATTCTTCAGGTAAAAAGATCCAGGTTATACCTGTGAGCAAAAGCCCCAATAGATAAAGTTTGATTCCTCTTTCAAGATACCTCGAAAATTTTTCCGTGCCATTTCCACTGAACTCTTTATCAAGAGCTCTTGAATGACTTATAGAAAGGGCAGTTCCTGAGATAAGAATGAAGAGTAAAGCTGAGAATCTACCTGCATACAGGATAGGTCCTGATCTTAGTTGAATCTCCGAAAGCTCGAAAAAGTCCAGATCATAAAGAAAATGGTACAGGAGCATCAAAAGGACGGCAAATCCTCGCAGACAATCAATCTCCCAGAAGCGGTCTGCACACCTTGCCATAAATTTTTCTCCAGAGCACATCAAATTCTGTTCATAAGATCAACAGTCTTCTTTTAAAGATATAGATATATCATATAATTATATAATTTCTGGTTCTTTCAGGAGAAGATGGACATCTTTTCTTCTTTATATTCTTTTATTTTTTCCTCTGGATTGACATTGAGGACCTAGCTCCCATTGAAACTCCTGTCAGCAAGCAGAGCTAACCAGTTCATTGCTTTGTTCAGCTTTTTTTCGTGATTGGTCGTGACTGGCTCTTTTGAGTGAGCTCTACAACGTAAACTTGAGGACTTTACTCTTCTGCCCCGAGACTCTGGGTAAAGTAAATTTCTCTCCTTCATCGCTTTTAACTATCGAGTTCAAGGTTCAGACTTCTACATCTATCGGTTGGATTTCAAATGGAGAAATTCTTTGAGATTCGAAATAGAAGGATTTTAGAATACCTTGCTGCCTGTGAGTTTTCAGCATAAGGGCCTTGAGAACTAGT
>CAYSZA010000277.1:0-4067 GCA_964435275.1 uncultured Methanosarcinales archaeon
TCGACCACGCTTTCATGCCTTGGAATTGATTGGGATCTGCTTGATATTTCGGAGTTTGAGACCTACGAACCCCTTGGCATACTGGTTGAGCTTGCACGGGGCGGAAAGATCGATCCCTGGGATATAGACATCGTGCAGCTTACTGATAGTTTCCTGGGAAGGGTGGAAGAGCTCAAGCAGATGGACCTGAGAATTTCCTCAAGGACGCTTCTTTATTCTGCTATTCTCCTTCGCATGAAATCCTTGGGAATCCTCGAGGTAGAAGAGGAAGAGATCGATGCCTTCGAACTGGATTTTCCTGAGGATCCTGAGCTCCCTGAGCCTGAGGAGTTTCCCATTCCGAAGCTTCCTGTCCGCCGCATCTCTACAAGGCCGGTCACACTCAATGAACTGATTCATGAACTCAAGAAGGCCGAAAAAAGCCTCTCCAGAAAAAACGAGAAAAAAGCCAGCCAGGTTTCAGAGAATCATGTTCCTCGCTCGCAGCTTACAACCGGGGACGTCCTGGGAATTGCACACGAAGAAGCTATTAGCTCGCGGCTTACCCTTATGTGGGAAAAACTTGCCGAGTTATTTGCAAAGCAGCATTTTGTAGTCTTTTCAAGCTTCATGGAAAGAAGTGAAGATAGGATCATGGATTATCTCTCTCTGCTTTTCCTTGCTTCAAACAGGAAGATCTGGCTTTTCCAGAACGAACTTTTCGAGGAATTGTACATCTATCCCGGAGAGGAGTCCGGTTTCTCCACGGAAGACAATCCACCTCTTTTCCATAAAATACTGCTAAAATTAAAAACCGAACTTTCGGAGCCTCAAATTAAAATCTCTTCAGGACAGGATTCTGGTGAGATATCTTCGCAGGAAGGTACGGTCGATGAGTATGAGATAACTGCACCTTGAACATTATCCTGCATTTTGAGGCTTAACCCATGCGCCTTAAAACATTGTGCTTACAAAAACCCTTAAAAATTATTAATTAAACTCACCTAAACCCACCTGGTTGCCAGTTAACCTGATTAAACGATCTTTTACTCCTCTTCTGGAAGTGAAATTTATGAGTGAGCTTGAAATAATCGAAGCCGCGCTTTTTGCTGCTGGCAGGACAGTAAGCCTCGAAAAGCTTGCGAAAATTACAGGAAAACCCAAAAAAGCTGTCCATTCGGCAATAAGGGAATTGACAGAGGCTTATTCTTGCCGGAGGTCCGGGATCGAGATTCTCGATCTTGGGGAGCGGTATGTCATGCAGGTCAAGCCCGAATATTCCGAACTTATGCGGGAAGTTGCCCCAAAGGAGCTCTCAGCCCCGAAACTTCGCACTCTCTCCATGATTGCCTATCACCAGCCTCTGCTCCAGTCGGATCTAATTGATATGAGAGGAAGCGGGGCTTATGATCATATAAAGGATCTTATAGAGCGAGGCTTTGTAGAGTCTGTACCCTGCGGGAGAAGCAGGCAGCTTTCCACAACTCCTCTTTTTGCAGATTATTTCGGGCTTAAAAGAAATGACCCGAAAGCCATAAAAGAGAAGATCCTTGAACTTTTAAGATCCCAGGGCGGGCAGAGTGAGATCAATCTCTGGATCGGAAAGAAGACTATTGCCGTGACTCCTATGTATAAATCTCTTATGAGCATGTGCGGGATCAGGGAATACTTCGTAACCAATGTCTACTCGCCTTCGAAAGAGGAAGTCTCTCGCCTGCTTGAGGCAGACCTGGTCGTGATTTCGGCTGGCTATTCCGATACTGTGCGGCAGTATTGCGATGGAGAGATCCTTGAGATGCATTCGACAACTTTTGAAGACCTTATCGAAGCACTTGCTTTACTTGCTGAAGAACTTCCCGATGAGGTGGACTCCAAGACTATGGAATATAATATTAAGAAAATTCGGGAGACCAGGGAACGGTACGTTTCTTCTGCTGTCCTTATCAAGACAAAGGTAAAGCCGGCAACTGAAATGGTTTCAAGAATCGTAAACGACCTTTCTCTTGGAATTTCCGCAGATGGGATTCTTATTGCTCCTGATTACGGGGTCTCAAAAAATGGGGTTAAAATTGAAAAAGGGGCTCAAATCCTGATCCCCACGCACCGCAGTATTGAGGGGGACCTTCTACAGAGAGTCTGTGCAAAGTATGATTGTATTCTTGAAAGCCTTAAAAAGTTTGAAAACTCCAGTGCCTGAAAGGGGTTATAACTTTTCTTTTCTTCATTAATTTCTTGTGAATCACGGGCGCCCTAAATTTAAGTTTTTCTGTCGCATTTATATTCTATATATAAGGCATTTATATAGTATGCGGGGTATTTAACTATAGGTTTATATACTGGTTAGAGAATATTACCTTTGCTTTATATACTGAGGGTTGACTAATGAGCGAATCTAGCATCAAGATCGAAAATGTGGTTGCATCCACTAAACTCGCTGAAGAATTCGACTTAACTGTTATCGAGTCCGAGTTCGAAGGAGCCGAGTACAACAAGCAGAAGTTCCCCGGGCTCGTTTACAGGGTTTCAGATCCTAAAGCTGCATTCCTGGTCTTTACTTCCGGCAAGGTTGTCTGCACAGGGGCAAAAAACGTTGCTGATGTGCATACAGTTATAGGCAACATGGCCAAAAAACTGAACAGTATCGGGATTAAAACTGTGGAGAATCCCCAGATTACTGTCCAGAATATTGTTGCTTCCGCAGACCTGCATACTATCTTGAACCTCAATGCAATTGCAATAGGGCTTGGACTCGAGAACATTGAGTACGAACCAGAGCAGTTCCCTGGGCTTGTATACAGAATCGATGAGCCTAAAGTAGTTGTGCTTATTTTCAGCTCCGGAAAACTTGTAGTCACAGGCGGCAAGTCCCCTGAAGATTGCGAGAGAGGCGTCGAGGTCGTCCGCCAGCAGCTCGACAACATGGGGCTTTTATAAGAACCCTCTACCTACTACATCATGCCTTTTTTTGGAAATAAGGCAATTGACATAATTTGTAATAAAACGGATTCTTCGGCGCGCTTAGAAGCTCCGGCAAAGGATATGTGTGAAACGTGAACAGCGCAGATGTTTGCATTCTTATCCCCACCTTGAATGAAGCTGCAACAATAGGGCAGCTTATCAAGGATTTCAGGCAGGAAGGCTTTTCCAATATTCTGGTTATCGATGGGAACAGCAAGGACGGGACAGGGCAAATTGCAGAGGCTGAAGGCGCAAGAGTTGTCATGCAGACCGGGAAAGGTAAAGGGCAGGCAATGATCCAGGCTTTCGGGCTTATAGAGAGCCCTTACGTTGTTATGGTTGATGGTGACGGAACCTATCTTGCCCGGGAAGCTCATTCCCTCCTCAAGCCCGTTCTGGAAGGCCGGACCGACCATGTTATAGGCAACCGTCTGGAAAAGTACTCCCCTGGAGCTTTTACGAGACTCAACCTTGTGGGCAACCACCTGATAAACATGTTTTTTGACGTTGCATATGGGGTAAGCTTAAAAGACATTCTCTCAGGCTACCGTGCTTTTACACTCGAGAGTGTGAGAGAACTCGAACTTAATAAGACAGGTTTCGAAATCGAGACTGAAATCTCTGTGGAATGCATCCTTAAAAAACAGAGGGTCGAAGAAATCCCTATCACTTACCTCCCGAGAAGTGAAAAAGGCGCAACCAAGTTAAACCCGGTAAAAGACGGGTTCCGAATCGGGTCTACTATCTACAGGCTTGCAAAAGTGCATAATCCCATGTTTTACTTTGGGATTATAGGTTCTATCTTTATTCTGGCAGGCCTGTTTACAGGAACTTATGTTGTAGTCGAGTGGCTTCAGGGAACCACCCGTATCCCACTTTCCGTGCTCACAGCCCTGCTAATCATATTCGGCCTTCAGATGTTTATTTTTGGAATCTTAAGCGATTTCATTTTAACCCTTCACAGGCAAACCATACGGTTAATTATGGAGCAAAATAAACATAGGAAATAAGGAAACTCATAAAGGCAATTTTTTTATTATCCATTTTCCTGCAGTTGCTTCTTCGGATTATTAATCTACGTATTCAGATTTTTCCTGTTATTATATCTTCAGCATCCTTTTCTTTGAATC
>CAYSZA010000278.1:0-1601 GCA_964435275.1 uncultured Methanosarcinales archaeon
TCCACAGGAGGAACAATTGCCAGCAAAATCGACTACAGGACAGGTGCAGTAACGTCCCAGTTTACTGCTGATGACATTCTTGCAGCTATTCCTGAACTTAAGGAAATAGCCGATTTCAAAGGCAGGGTAATCTCAAGCATACTCTCGGAAAATATGGATTCTGAATCCTGGCAGAACCTTGCCCGCGCAGTCGTGGAGGAAATCGAGGAAGGTGCCGATGGGGTGATTGTAACCCATGGGACAGACACCATGATGTACACAGCTGCAGCCCTTTCCTTTATGATTGAAACACCTGTGCCCATTGTCCTGGTAGGCTCCCAGAGAAGCGCAGACCGCCCAAGCAGCGACAATGCCATGAACGCAATCTGTGCAGCCCTGGTTGCCATAAGCGATATTGCTGAGGTTTCGGTTGTCATGCATGGGACAACCTCGGACGATTTCTGCGAGATCCACCGTGGAACGAAGGTCAGGAAAATGCATACCTCCCGCAGGGATGCTTTCAAGTCCATAAACTCACTTCCGATTGGGATCGTGGATTACAACACAAGGGAGATAAAAACTTTCATTGATTATATCAGACGCGGAGAGAGACCTCTCAAATTCAAACCAGGCATGGAACCAAAATGTGCCCTTGTCAAATTTACTCCTGGTGCAGGCCCTGAAATCCTTGACCATTATATCAACAGCGGGTACAGAGGGCTGGTTCTTGAAGGTACCGGTCTCGGACACGTTTCTACGAAGTGGATTCCCCTGATCCGGAAAGCTACGGATGCGAAAATGCCTGTTATAGTAACGTCCCAATGCCTTAACGGCAGGATTTGCGACCGCGTCTATGATACTGGCCGCGATATGCTGAAAGCGGGTGCAATCGAAGGAGAAGATACTCTGCCCGAAACCGCCCTGGTTAAACTTATGTGGGTCCTCGGCCAGACCGATGAGTTCGATAAAGCTACTGAAATGCTCAGGGAAGACCTCAGTGGAGAAATTACCGAGTGCTGTTTTAAGTAAAAAGAAGAGTCAAAGAAAACTCAGAGAAAACTCAGAGAAGTAAGTCCAAAAAGCGAATGAACTCCTTAAGAGCGTCATCTGGAATTTTCAAACGGAGATGAATCTTTTAAGGAATTCATCTGTAATTTCCATTTCTCATTGTAATTTTTCCTGGTACCCGTATCCAGCCGTGCTGCGAGCCATTAAGATCGGTATATATAAATTCAGAGTATCTGTTTCCGTTCCACCCGTAAATCCACCACTCGTTCCGGCCTGAGAAATCAATCATTAGAGAAACTTGAGCCTCAGAAGAGGTTTCATATTCGGCATAAATCAGGGAATCGTAATTATAAACTACAGGAGGTTCTCTATTTTCCGGATAAGGCATGTCATACACCGAAAGGGTTCGGTTGTATGCAGGGTTCAGCACAGGCTCGTTTTCTAAAGGGGACTTCGTATTAATTTCTGAATCGGAATTAAGACTTATAGCGATCCACAGAGGCTTCTCAATCTGTGTATTTTCTGAGGAATTTACCTGCATAGTGGAATCAATTAGTCCTTCTTCCTGGCCTTCACCTTCCTGCACTCTATTTTCCTGGCCTTCACCTTCCTGC
>CAYSZA010000278.1:1701-4065 GCA_964435275.1 uncultured Methanosarcinales archaeon
TTCCTGGCCTTCACCTTCCTGCACTCTATTTTCCTGGCCTTCACCTTCCTGCGTTCCGTCTTCTTTCACTTCATATACCAGCTCTGGACTTTGAATGCCAGATGTTTCTTCTGGCTGAGGACTCTCATCTACAACGGCAGGAGAATAGATTTCCGGAATAAAACGGTCTGTTTTCAATGCAAGCATTCTTCCGTGTTCGGTATCCAGAATGCTAAAATTCCATTCCCCTTTTTCCTGTAAATTCCTGCTTAAAAGCTCTTTTCCTATCTCAGACTCGTTTTCGTAAACTGGCAGCGGAAGATAAAAGGTTACATTCTTCAATTCTGAATCCGTCCGAAGAGTTATACCATACTCGTACGAGCTTGTAAAGCTGTCACAGTAGAGCTGGTTTGTATGATAATATAATAGGCTGGCTCCCAGAACAAGAAAAAATAAGATAATAAGACTGGCTTTTACTAATTTGCGCATAGAAGTACCTCAGAAATTTTTCCCAGCGTTCTCCTCATCCAGCTGGCAACAATCTGATCCAGTTGGCAACAATTTCCTGATCCAGTTAGATCCAGAGCAGAGCTCTACTAAATTAATTTTGCAACTCATAAAGTTTACTTTGTACTGGAATTTACCTTACTCAATATATTTAAATAACAAAAAACGTTAATGTAGAATGCTAACAAGTATCATGTTAACTATTGTCAGGATATTTTTCAGGAAGGTGTTGTAGATGTTTGGAATAGATGATCCGTTTATCTGGCTTGCATACCTTGCCAGTATATTAAGTGCACTCGGATGCATGGTTTATGGGGCTCTTCATTGGAGAGGCGGAGACGAAGAGCAGACAGTAAAGAACAGCGCTAAAAAGACAGCGACCCAGGACCAGTAAACTTGGAATAAAATTGAGATTGATCTAAAAGGTCAGGTTGAATCAAACTTTTTGATAAAGCTTTGACGAAGCCTGAGAAAAAAACAGTAATTGAAACTATTTTGGAATGGTCTATCATGGCAATCAGTATTTCACTTCTAATCCTCTTTCTTGTCATATATCTTGCATCCACTTTCTACGTCGCCTACCTGGGATACAAGAAGAATTCCAAGACCGAAGGGTATATGCTCGCTGGCCGAGGAGTGCATCCTGCAATTATGGCTCTCTCCTACGGAGCTGCATTTATTAGCACTTCTGCAATCATAGGATTCGGTGGGGTAGCCGCGTCTTTAGGAATGGGACTTTTATGGCTCGTGTTTATGAATATCTTCTTCGGCATCTTTATCGCTTTTGTTGTCTTTGGCCCTCCGACCAGGCGCATGGGACTGAATCTTGGAGCTATAACCTATCCTGAGTTTATAGGGAAACGCTTCCAATCAAAGTTCATTCAGGCTTATTCCGGACTTCTGATCGGAGTCTTCATGCCGCTTTACGCTTCAAGCGTGATTATAGGGGCCGGAAGATTTCTTGAAACAACGCTGGGAGTCAATTATAACATTGCACTTGTAATATTTACTATAATCATTGCTTCTTATGTTATTAAAGGCGGTCTTCTTTCAGTCATGTATGTGGATGCTTTCCAGGCTATTCTGATGTTATTCGGAATGGGTTTTCTGCTTATTTACACTTATAGCATGCTCGGAGGAGTTACCGAAGCCCACCAGGCTCTTACCAATATGGCAAACCTTGTTCCTCCGGCCCTTGCAGCCCAGGGACACAGGGGCTGGACTTCGATGCCAGCATTCGGCTCTCCTATCTGGTGGACAATGGTTTCCACAATAATAATGGGAGTGGGAATCGGCGTACTTGCGCAGCCCCAGCTTGCAGTCAGGTTCATGACTGTAAAGGACGACCGTTCCCTGAAAAGAGCAGTAGCCGTAGGAGGTCCCTTCCTCCTGATGATGGTCGGGGTTGCATATGCCGTAGGAGCTCTTTCCAATGTATACTTCTATAAAACTATGGGCAAGATTTCACTTCAGGTCGTCCCGGACGGGAACACTGACCTTATAATGCCCACATTCCTGAACCACGCAATGCCTGAAATGTTTGTTGCGCTTTTCATGCTCAGCCTGCTTTCAGCCGCAATGTCTACTGCAGCTGCCCAGTTCCATACAATGGGTACAGCAATAGGGTACGATGTCTACCAGCAGAGTATTATGAAAGGAAAGTCTAAAGCAACCGTCCATGTTACAAGGATAGGAATTGTCTTTACCATCCTTGTAGCAGTTATTCTAGCATACATCCTGCCCGGAAGCATTATCGCAAGAGCAACTGCAATGTTCATGGGCCTGTGTACATCCGCCTTCCTGCCCTTATTTATCGGAGCACTTTTCTGGAAGCGTACGACAAAAGCCGGAGCAACTGCAAGCCTTGTAATAGGATCT
>CAYSZA010000279.1:0-4033 GCA_964435275.1 uncultured Methanosarcinales archaeon
CAGTACCTACTTTTGTCCAGTACCTGCAAATACTACAATACTGGACCTCGCCGTCCGAGCACAATTTAAGGTGAGAGTGGCATTCTGGACATACTTTTAGATGTTTCATGAATAAAACCCCTTGAATTTCCTTTTTATTTTTAAGCTCATTCCAAAACTCAAAATCAATTCCCTGAGTCTTGAACTTTGAACGATCAATCAAGTTTTGTGATGATCTCAAACGTTTGTTTAACTCTTTGGAGACTTTTGAAGGTAGGCTGATATTTTGTGGATTGCTGAGAGGCTAGTTTACTCTTTTTGTGTTTATTCCTCTCCCATTTCTTTTCTAAACTCGATGTAATCTCTCTCGACTTCTTCGAGTTCGTATTCCATTTTATATCTCATTTTGTGGTCTCATTTTCAATTTAGCTTTTATTAGTATGTGGATAACTTTTTGGAGGCTGTCTAAGGTTATTTATTAATAAACTTTCAATATGTACCTTAATTCGAATTTGTTTTTAAGTTTAGATTAATGTTGCATGAGTAGTCCCGACATCTCCCATGAATTTGATCAGAAGTCAAAAGCATGCCGTTCCCAAACAAGGATCCCAGTGAGATTTGTTTTGCAAGCTTTTTCTCTGTTATTTTATTCATGAATTAGCTCTCCTCTATTCTAAGTTTTATCTCTGCTTTTCACAGGAACACGGAATCTTATTTCCCTTTTATTCCATAAATAACTTGCGCTAATTATGTGAAGTTTTCGGGAAATTCAGTTAGCCTGATTTTGCTGTAAACCTTGGGAGTAAAAAAGAAATCAGAATTTTAATCACACTATAAAAATTTAAATATGCATGTAAATATCGAACTGAGCCCAAAACCCAATACTGCTTATCTGAATCCTGCACTCCGAATAATCAATCAAGCCTCAGATCACAGAAAATAGTTCTGAAATTTTACTTATCTTGAGAGTAAAATAGTTCCAGAATGAACTCGTCAATAAAAAAAGATCCAGAAAAATACAGGTTATTGCGGCTCCAATTAGCCGCAACTTCCTCTGAAGCTTTTGGCAGTTCATGCAGCTTCTTTACTCAATATTTCCTTGAGATCATATAATCGGCAATCTGAAGGAGAAGTTCTTTTTCCGGGCAGTCCCGCAGGACGTCCAGTTTTGCTTTGCCTTCGTTGATATATGAAATTGCGAGGTTCTTTACGTAATCGATCGATCCGCACTCGGTCAAAATCCTGACGGCTTCGTCGGTTTCTTCCTGAGTAGCTTTCCCTTTCCCGAAAATGTCCAGTTTTACACCTTTTTCGAAAGCGTCGATTACAATAAGGGTATGTTTTCCTTCCATCAGGTCGCTGCCTCTTACTTTTCCGAGCACTTCCTCAGGGGCGACCATATCCAGAACATCGTCATACATCTGGAAGCCGATCCCTATAAGGCGTCCATACTCGGATAATGCTTCAGCAGTCTCATCAGAAGCTCCTCCAAGAAGGCCTCCTATCCTGGCTGCGGCTGCGTAAAGGACCGAAGTCTTTTTTTCCACCATCTCAATGTATTCGGATTTAGTAACCTTCTGTCTTTTTTCGAAATCTATATCAAGCCACTGGCCTTCGCAGATTTCGGTACAGGTTTTTGAGAGGATATCCATACACTTTAAGATCCTTACAGGTTCGTTTTCGACTTTTGACAGGATCTCAAAAGCTTTGGAATAAAGTGTGTCACCTGCAAGAATTGCTCCGGCTTCACCCCATATCATATGGACTGCAGGTCTCCCTCTGCGAATATCATCCCTGTCCATTATGTCATCATGGATCAGAGTGAAGTTATGTACAAGCTCCACGGCCACAGCTGCAGGTAAAACGGATTTGAGATTCGAGCCTGCGGCTTCAGCTGCCAGAATAAGAACTGCAGGACGGAGGCGTTTTCCTCCGGCGTCAACCAGGTAGCGAGAAGCTTTGTACAGCTCTTCGGGGTGGGCTACCGGAAGCAGTTCATTAATTGCGGCATCAACATGGATGCTTCTTTTTTTGATCTCATCAATTAGCATCATAGACATCACGAGATACGGAATTCTTTCCTATACAATTATTCTTCTATATATAACACTTCACCGTTTCTGAGAAGGTGTACTGTATCTCCGAGTACATACCCGGCATCTTCCGCCATCTCGATGTAGTGTCCGTGCATCTCCATATCCCCATGGGCAGGGATCACATGCTCAGGATTCACCATACGCAGAAGTTCCCAGTGGTCTTCCCTGTATGCGTGTCCTGAGACGTGCACATTATCATAGATCCTGGCGCCCCGCATTTTGAGCTTGGTCTCAAGAGCATAGCGGTTGGCCTGAGTCATCGGACTCGGGATTACATTTGCAGAGAAAATAACCCTATCTCCTGGCTCAACTGTATAGGGAGTCTCCCCATTTGCAACACGCACGAGTATGGAACCTGGCTCTCCCTGATGCCCGGTGACGATTGGGAGGTACTTGTTCTTTCCTTCCTGGATAATGCGTTTGAAAGCCCTATCAACGTCTTTTCTCTGGCCGTACATCTCGACATTGGCAGGCAGCTCCAGATAGCCAAGATCTCTCGCAGCCCCTACATAGCGTTCCATTGAGCGGCCCATAAGTACAGGGATCCTCCCCATTTCCCCGGCTGCTTCAATAATTGCTTTTAGCCTGGGAATATGGGAGGCAAAGGTGGTAATAATCATCCCGACTTCGGACTCTTCTGTTCCGAGCAGCACATCCCTGACCATGTCCTTTGCGATCTGTTCCGAAGGAGTTTTTCCCGAGCGTCCTGCGTTCGTGCTCTCTACAATCATCGCAATAACCCCATTCTTTCCTAAGGCTTTGAGGCGGTCGAAATCAGGAGCTTCACCCATTGTCGGAGTCCTGTCCAGCTTAAAGTCGCAGGCGTAAAGGACCGCCCCAACCGGAGTATGGACTGCTGCAAGCACACAGTCAATAATACTGTGCTGGACGTTGATGAACTCTATAGAAATATCTTCCGTAACCTGGTAAGTTCCACCTGCATTCAGTGGAATAACCCTGTTGCAAACCTCGAACTTGCGCTCGGCTTCGATCTGCTGTTTGATAAGCGCAGTTGTATACGGTGTAGAAATGATTGGGGCGTTATACCTGTGGGCAAGCTTCGGAATTGCACCTATGTGGTCAAGGTGCCCGTGGGTACATACTATTGCCCGGACAGTTCCATTGATTTCTTTCATAATTGTATCATCAGGAATCGCCCCCATCTCGATAAGTTCGAGAGAATGCATTTTGTCAATTTCAACGTCTTCATGGATCTGGACTCTATCGAGCCGAAGCCCCATATCCAGAATAATAATATCTTCACCTATGATAACCGCAGTCATATTACGGCCCATTTCATTGTAACCGCCGACTGCAACAATTCCTATTTCAGTCATATTTTTACCTCTTATTTTTTATCCTTGTGAACCCCAATCCTCAGAAAACGGATCGGGTGATGACCTTAAAGTTATAACCATGATGTGAATGGTATAGTACGCGATACAGAATCTGATGCGAATCAGCCTTAAAGCAGTCGCTATTCGGCTCCTCCTTGCAGGAAGGAACCTACCCCAAAATGAGACGAATCAGGCTACATCTCTTGCAGAAGAATTCCACTTTAAATATATATTTGTTTCTGTATATAAATACTCTAATGTCTGTCGAATGCTTCAGAACTGCCAAGGACTACTTTCAAATCCTCTTTTCTTTAGATACATCCTTCAAAGGATTTTACTGCCAGATAGAACGAATTCTGGCTATCAGTTAAACTAACAGGAGCCTTTACGTGATCTTCCTTTTACTGACCGGCATTTCAGTGTTTTTTAAGAATCCGATTTTCAACCAATCCTGTGCAAGGTAAGATTTCGGTCTTTAAAGTGCTCTGAAAACGTACAGTCCTGAGTTTCAACATATTCTTTGAGAGTTTATCTAGTAACCTGCTCTGTTATTTGGGTCTTTTCTATTGGTTTTAATTCCTAGTTTTGTTCCTGCTGATTCTCACTAACCAATTCACCTGG
>CAYSZA010000280.1:0-4023 GCA_964435275.1 uncultured Methanosarcinales archaeon
GTTTGCTATATAAAATAAAGCAAAAGAATAAAATGCATTAGAGAGAAGTACTGCTTCCTTAAAAAAAATAAGAGATATAGTTTTTTGGCTATAAGTCGGATGACCTGCATGACCGGAAAAAAAGTTACCTCAGATCTCCTGATTGTTGCCGGGATGGTACTCGTTACAGACATCTTTGTGCTCACCCCCGGATTAAGTGAAACTGCCCTGCGTAACATACTTGGGCTGCCTATTGTACTTTTCTTGCCAGGGTATGCTTTGATTGCTGCACTTTTTCCCGCAAAGTCCGATCTTGACGGGATTGAAAGAACTGCCCTTTCTTTCGGACTAAGCATCGCAGTTGTTCCCCTGATAGGACTTGGTCTAAACTATACACCCTGGGGGATCAGGCTCCTTCCAGTTCTCATAAGTCTGTCTGTTTTTACGATTGGAATGTGCCTGCTTGCGTATCTCAGAAGGATAAGGCTTCCTGAAGCTGAAGCTCTCGAGGTTTCCTTCACAGCAATCGCACTTTCTCTCAAAGCCGAGATCCTGGGGGAATCGGAGTCAAAGCTGGATAAAGCTCTTACGGTTTTCCTCATCCTGTCCATTCTCCTATCTGTCGCAACCCTTGGGTACGTGATCGTAACTCCAAAAGAAGGGGAACATTTTACAGAGTTTTATCTACTTGGACCGCAGGGGAAAGCTGACAATTACACTACAAATTACACGCTCGGAGGGAGTGGAACCGTAATTGTTGGGGTTGTAAACCACGAGTACAGGCCAGTGAATTACACAATGGAACTAAAGCTCGAGAACCAGTCATTACCCCTTCCGGAAAATCTGCAAAAAATAACGTTAGCCCATAATGAGACCTGGGAAGAACCGGTTACTTTTACCCCTCCTTCCGAAGGGCAGAACATGAAGCTTGAGTTCTTGCTCTTTAACGAAACTGACAAAAATATGCCCTATAGAGATCTTCATCTCTGGATAGATGTAAACAAAACCGAAAGCAGCTAAAGCCAAAAACCTGACTGCGAAAAGATAAGTGTGAGTTCCAGGCCAATAAATTTTCAGCCTGGCAACTTTACATGCAGACTTTTAAAATTAACTCTTCCTGCAGTCCGGGACTGTGTGAAGATTAAGACCTGCCCATGCCAAGCTCTTCTCCTCCTAAAAGAAGATCACAACAGCGAAAATTACATAAAATGGGCCTGAGTGTGTCTAAATCAGCCCGACTAAAAAGGAGTAGTTTCCGACTAAAATAGATTAACTTCCGTCTCTGATTTTTTATTTTTCATGAAGGGTACAATTAGCTGTCTGGATGCTTATCGGGAATTTGACTGCATTTCTCATTTTGATATAGATGGAGCATTTTTTTTCTCAGACTCTTGGAACTCAAAAAGATTAGATTTGCTACTAAAAATAGCAAACTATAAACAAAACTTTATATAATATTCACAATAAGAGCTTGTTGAATATCAGGCAGGTCTGCACAAACAGATCTGAATCATCCAGAGTGAGAAAGGAGTAACTTCAATGAAAAAAAGAATTTTTCATAAAAAACAAAAAAAGCTGAATATTCTAATAATTCTTTCAGTTCTGAGTCTGGCTTTACTTGTAACTTCTCCTGCATATGGTAGTAACTCAAATAACTCCTCCTCTCAACAGATAGGGCTTGTTCTGGAAAAGATACCTGCCAATAGTACAGGAGAATCAGACTCGTTCAGACTTGTTTTAGAACAAGAAGGGGAACCTGGGCTTTTACAGAAAATCGAACAATACATAGATCTTTTATATACATTTGGAGGAGTAGGGGCAGCTGTTCTGATCCTTCTGATGTATAGGCATATGAATTTAAGAGAGCAAGAATTAATAGAACACCCTCCGAAAGACCTTTATTCACATAAAATCTGGAAAATAGCAGGACTTGACGAAGTTGACCAGGAGAAAGCCGAGGTCACGAGAATCAGGCTCTTTACAGCAATACCTGTCGTATTCATAGCCCTGGCTGAACTTCTTATATTTTCAGGCAGAATAAAACTTGCGGTCTGGATACATATCGGAATTTTGATTGGATTTTCTGTCTCCAATATATTTATAAAGGATCTAAAAGTGTACAGAATTTATCAGGCATTGATGCTTCTCCCTATCCTGAGATTGGTAAATCTTTCTATGCCTGTGCTCTTTACAACCACGCTCTATACCTTTGTCTTCGTCTACGGTCCTCTTTTAGTTCCTCTTGCAATTATAGTAGCCAATCAACGGCACTCCTTTGAGCAGGTAGGAGTCACAGCAAAGAATTTCCTGACTTATTCGTTCCTTTCGATCCCACTGGGCTTT
Organism: uncultured Methanosarcinales archaeon; assembly: GCA_964435275.1. GTDB lineage: Archaea > Halobacteriota > Methanosarcinia > Methanosarcinales > Methanosarcinaceae > Methanosarcina. The sequence goes on from CAYSZA010000280.1 coordinate 2,323, forward strand.
TTACTCGGGCTTGGAGAGTACCTGACCATCGGGACAGGATATTTGATCCCGGACCTTTCCATCGAAAACCTGCTTAAACTCACCTTTATAATGATCTTTTTCGTGGGCCTGGTTGAGGAACTTATTTTCAGGTCAATCCTCCAGACAAGGCTCGAGCAGATGCTCAGCGCGAGAGAAGCACTGTTAATTACAAGTGTTTTGTTCGGGTTCATGCACTCAGGGTATGGCACCTACCACGAAATGCTCTATACAGGCTTTGTAGGACTTTTCATAGGCTTTGCCTTCTACAAAACAAGAAGTCTGCCCTTTGTTGTGATGTTGCACGGTCTGGTCAATGTCTTCCTTTTCGGGATTCTACCCCACTATCTGAGTGGCTGGACATGGTCTGATATTTTCTTAAAAATAATTTAAAAACTTAATTTTCAGAAACTTCTCCAGACCTTGTTTAGGTACTACCAGAGCTTCCTGAGGCTGGAGTCTAATTTACTATTTTAGGACTTACGCGGTTGAACTGAAAAATCAATAGCATTAAACCTATGACTGTTTAAAACACATCTTTTACTGTAACGGCTATTGTGCTTGTTTTGGATCTCAACTGCGTAAGTCCTACATTTTACAGCCGGTCAGCTGATTTAAACTTAGAATTCTCTTTATGGCAGGAAATCTATGAAACTATGAGACTGCAGGCCTTAGATAACCAAAGTTGAACAAAAAAGAAATTGGGCAAAAATAAAGTACGATATAAATATTTCAGAATAACTGGAAAACAGCCTGTATGAAAAGTCTAAGGTAGAAGAGCTATCAAAGGTAAAATGAACTAGGTTAAATTGCACCTTTTGAATCCCGCATTCAAAATACCTAGTTCAGCGATAAGAAAGAAAACGATCGTTAGAACAATCGGAAACCCCTGGTTACTAAGAAAAACAGTATTTCAAAAAGAGTCCTCTAGGAAAAAATGAAAGTAAAAACAGAAATGGGGTATAACCTCTAAAAAATAAAAAATTGAACAGTAAGTTCAGAAATAAGCCCGAATCAGGCAAGATTTCCAACAATGGCACAGAAAATTGCTACAAAGCTGAAAAGCAAGGGGAAAATTGCCTGATTAAAAGAGCTATTAAGGTGTTTGTTCCATCTTTCAGATGCTGAAAGAACCTCCCTTAGAGAAAGAAGAACTATAAGCCCAGCAACTATTGCAGCCCCATACTGAGGAAGTCCGGGGGTTGTGACCATTGATATTGCACTCGAAGCGGCAGCGCTTGAAACAATACTAGACGAAATACTACTTAGTAACATACTGATACCTCCTGATGAAAAATTTCTTTTTAAATAATAGAAATACCTGTTGTAATTATTGTAAAACCATTGAAATAATGTTATATTATCAGAATAGCAATACACTATACTATAAAAAAGTTTTCATTTAGACGTTAGATTTTAAGGTTAGCAAACTTCTTCGTTAGCTCTGGGGTTAATTAACGAATTTCTCAAAAACTGGAGTCTGCCCAGTGCATGTTTATACACAACTTGGCTGGGCAAGTTTTAACCCTAAAGCAAGATGTACAGCACACTGATATTTGCTGAAAGTTTACGACAAAAAACTTATAAATGAATAGCTGAACAGTTATGTCAACTGTTCAAAAGTGCAATTTTTTCTTGCTGCATATTTTTGATCAAACTTTTTTCTAAAAAGTTTGAGGTTTA
>CAYSZA010000281.1:0-4019 GCA_964435275.1 uncultured Methanosarcinales archaeon
CGGCGCAACGGTTTATTTGGAACTATTTTACTGAAGGTTAGAACTGGATACTATCATTTGGTCTGTACATAATAAGTACAGAGGTACCCTTGTTTATGTAATCTATTAGTTGTATATCTTAATTTTATATGTAAAGTTTTATCTTATTGTCAACTTACCTTGCATGCAGGATGGAATTTCTCAACACATATATTTTAGAATATACTCAAAAAAATATACTCTCAATAATACTATTTTTTAATTCTGTTAATGATAGATTTTTTGCTAAATGCCTTATTTTTTATTAATTTTTTCAATAAAAATACTTATTTTTCTGTACCAATCTTTTCAAAGTATTATTTGATATTTGCAAAAATGCTACATTCTAAGTGTAAAAGCAATTTTGTCCTTTCAATAGGATAACAAATAATATTTCTTTATACCTCTGGGGGCGTATCCTGTGAGGCAGGGGCGCATCTTATTATGGATACACCTTATTCTTCTTTCTTCCTGGAACATTCCTTGAAATGAGAACGTCTTTTTGCAGGACTGATTGTAAATTCTCAAAAAACTTCTTTTCTGCTATTTTATTCTGGCTCCAGGGCTTGTTCGGGAATATTCTGATTTTGTGGCACAGTTATCTGTGACTCTTTATTCTGTATTTATAGTTCAGGTAAGTTCCGGGAATTCTCACACTCTTTTTATAACTGACAAAAATTCAGAGCTTAACAAAAAGTTAATGTAATGATCGCGTTATACGAAGTTTTAGATGAATATGAAAGAGATTAATGCTTGCACTTTTTCTCACTGCCGGCATGTTCTTGCGTATTCTTTATAGACCTGTACGGCGTTGAGTCTTCGGATAGTTGTTTTGTGTAACTGGATCCATTTGACCCAGATCCTGACAGGGTAGAAAGCAAAATTTCAGGATCAAAGGTAAAATTTAAGGAAATTACGTATACGGAATTGAAATGATCCCAAACTGACGGATTTTGAACTCAGGGACGAAAACAATGATAACTTGAAGGTTCATTTAGAATACACACGCAACTCTCCTTCTGGCCTTGCTGAAGGAAAACAGGTAAGTATCAGTAGTGGAACTATGTTTCCGAACCCAAGTTTGAGATGAATATGATCTTTACCGGATGCCCGTTCAAGTACACGGAGTAATATTGATGAATATTGAAGAGTGGGAAGAATACAGATATGTTGAATTCGGAATAAATACTTTCATTGCTGAAATGAAGGAATCCAGCTTAAAAAAAATGGTAGAACATGTCTGTAATACTGGAGGAAAGCGAATCAGGCCAATCATCCTCCTTCTGTCCAGTAAGATCTGCTCAGGTTCGTACCACCAAAGTCTGGGTGCAGCTCTCGCTATCGAAATGATGCATTCAGCTTCCCTCATTCACGATGATCTGCTGGATCAAGGACTTGTCCGAAGAAACCTTCCTTCTGCCCCTGAAAAATTTGGCTCGTCAAAGGCGCTTCTTTGCGGTGACTATCTAATTGCAAAATCCATCGAGTTCATTTCTCCTTATGGGGAAAGGGTGGTCAGAGACTTCGGAAAAGCCGGAATGGACATGTCTGAAGGGGAAGTCCTTGACCTGAGGCTTGATAAAGACAATTTCGAGGAAAAAAATTATTTTGAATGTATTTACAAGAAAACGGCTTCTCTGTTTGCGATCAGTGCTTCCCTGGGGGCTTATACCGGAGGGGCTGATGATGCCCTTGCCGGACGCTTTAATTTCTTTGGAAGCTCCCTCGGGACCGCATACCAGATTGTTGACGATATTCTTGAGTTTCTGGAAGTGGTTGAGGGTAAGGAATCAAAATTCACATCTGAAACTCTGCCGCACGTGTACATGAAGAATATGTCAAAGGAAGAAGCAATACGAAAATCTGTGGATGCCGTAAAGCTGCATGTCAATGCCGCAAAAGAGACTCTTCTGACATTCAAAGCGTGTACGGCAAGGGATAAGCTCTTCCAGATTACTGATTATATAACCGTCGATATGCTTGAGAATGTTTAATTGCTCAGCTCTTCCTGAAAAATGAATTGCAACTCTGCCGAACTCCCTGTACATAGAATGGGGAAAATGATATCATTAGTTTTTATCTAATCTAACAAATCTTTCAATTTTTGACACTAACTTTACCAGGTGTATCCATGCGAGTATATGATAGTCCGGTGATTAAGGTAAACGCCAGTACAGAAAACGAAAAAATGGTGCTAGACGCCGAAGGTCCTCTTTCCCAGCTTGCAAAACCCTTCCTCAAGCGAATAAATAATATTTTTGCAGAGGAAAAACCTATCTCGATGGATGAGAACGAAATTATTTTCTCTACGTGGATTCCACCTATTCCCGGGCCTGTTTTCAGCCGGGTTATAAGTGCTGAAATCGCAGCCATCAGGAAAAAAAGAGTTCCTGACCAGTTATCAATAGGGATTACTGCCCGCTGTCCCAATCGCTGTATCCACTGCGGAGCAGCTGATATCAGGCCAGAAAAGGAACTAACTCTAGATGAGATTTCCAAGACTGTAGAGCAGAGCCTGGATCTTGGTGCTTATCTCATTTCTTTTGATGGCGGGGAAACAATGCTCCGAAACGACCTGGTTGAGATGGTAGCCAGAGTGGACAAATCGCGGGCGATTGCCACCTGTTTTACCTCAGGCTTCAAGCTTTCAGAGGAAAGGGCAAAGGAACTTAAAGCCGCAGGTTTATACGCCTCAAGAGTCAGTCTGGACAGTCCGTTTGAAGCCGAGCACGATCGGGTTCGGGGACGCGATGGGGCATACAGGGATGCAGTTTCTGGAATCAAGAATGCAAGAGTTGCAGGGATCCTTACTGATATGTTTGTAGTTGTCTCCCCTCACAATATCGATGATCTTGAGGAGTTCTATAACCTTGCAGTTGATCTTGATATGCACGAACTCTCTATCTATGAGATAATTGCAGTCGGACGCTGGCTTGATCACGAAGATGAGGTAATAGGGGAGAACGATGTATTAAGGCTTGAGAAATTCCAGAAAACAATGAATTCCAGACCTGAAGGTCCCAGGGTAACTGCGTTTCCGTATTTCATGGGTCCGAATCTTTTTGGGTGCTTTGCGGGCAAACGCTGGGTACATGTTGCTTCGGACGGAGAAGTGATGCCCTGTGCCTACACTCCTCTCTCCTTTGGAAACATCTGTGAGGACTCCCTTGAAACTATCTGGAAGCGTATGGGTAAACATAATGCCTACAAAAAGGATGCCGCTTATTGCATGATGCGTAACCCCGATTTCCGGAAGGAATACATTCACACTATCCCTCAGGGTGCAAAGATTCCATATAGGCTCAAATAACATTTTTTATGTTATTTTTTGATTTTGTTTTTTAATTGTCTTCCCGAGGAATAAATATTTTCAGAGCTTTTTTCCCGAAATGCTTCTTTTTTTCACGGGATACGGACTAATTTTTCAGTTTGAAAGTTGAATACTGGTGTCTGCATACCACATCCATATGTAGTTGGAGATCGAACAGAATCTTATTTTAGAAAGTCAGCTTTTGGAAAGTTCAATTTTCTCGAAATTGAGCTCAACTAAAAAAAGATTTTTAGTGTTTCGGCTGGATAAAGTAACTTCTGTTCTTTACATAAAAAAGCTCTTAAAACCCTTTATTTGAGTAAAAAAAGGGTAAAACGCTTTGTAAAAAATGATTCATTTATAATTTTTTAACTGATTTTAATAGAGTTTTGAATATAATCCTCAGGTTTTGTCCCTGATAATTCGGGTTACGCCTTACACTTTACTTTCGGAAATTTTAGTTGATATTTTTTCGGTACTTAATTATATTTCACTGTCGCGATTTAATTATTTTTTACTGTTATATTTAATCTTTTTCATTTAAACCATATATTTTGCTATTTATATTTCTTTTTTACTTAAAAATTTCTTATACTCTGGATATATCATGATTTTTCATTACATTTTTCCTCCTCTTCTTTGATAAAACCGAAGCTGTTATATAGTTCTTTCGCGAAGGATTTGTTAACTA
>CAYSZA010000282.1:0-4013 GCA_964435275.1 uncultured Methanosarcinales archaeon
TAATCTTGAAAGCTTACTGGCTTTTATTTTTGTGTCCGTTTTAACTGCTTTATTTCCGGCGTTGGTTTCAACTGCATCTCAACTGCATCCAGACAGCTTTCAAGATGTTTGCGTATAATTTGCACTTCTTCTGTTTCTGGTACTGATTTCAGGATTGTGTTAAGGTAGCCTCTTTCTTTGAGAAGGGTAAGAGTCACCGGAAAGTTAATGTCAAAAATCCAGCTCAGGCGAAGGAGTTTTACATCGTTCTGATTCCTGGCGTCTGCAAGTTTTGCCATTCTGTTCTTAAGGACGTCCGCAACTACATTTTCCGAAAATCCGGGGGTATCAGGCACACTGAATTCAAGAGCCGGATTTCTGTATTGTGTCTCTTTCTCATAATCTTCACTTACAAGCTTCAGGATATCCAGCTTATCCGCGTCCCGAATCAGTTCTGAATAAAAGAGGAGTTCCCTTGAGTTTTTCGTGCATTCGGGGATTTCCATAAGATTATGATATTCTACGGCTTTTAAGATTGTAGCTTTCTCTCTCAGGGGAAGGCGGGAGAGAATCGCTGTATTTTTAAGGATTTTTACCCCAAGGAGTGCGTGATTTTCGGACTCAGAGTCTTTGAACGTCCTGTACTTAGTAAACTGCTCAAACCGGCCAAGATCGTGGAATAGAGCTATTGTTTCGGCAAGTCTGCAGCCTTCCTCCCCTATTTTTTCAGCTTTAGCAATTAAAAGGATGTTTTCACGGACTCTTGCCGTATGTTCGATTTTCAGCTTAATATTTTCCTGAATAAAAACTTCAGGAGATAAGAACCGATATACATATTCCGAAAACCATTTTTTGAAGAATTCCAGGTCTTCCTTCTGCATGCTTCTTCAATAGGGATTTCGATGTATAATATTTTCGGATTTTACGAACTTATGAGGCTGTACTAACATTAGTGCCTCGTCAATCCTCAATTGTCGGATAAAGGCGAGATAATTTTACATGCGTCTTCGGTTAAGTGAGGAATCGTGAAAAATTGCGTCCATTTCCACAATGCTTGCTAAACATTTTAATAAGTTGTGAGATGGAACAGAGCATCGATTTCATGTAAACAGGCCAAAATAGAAGGCCGGTTTCTAATGCAAAATCGATAGCCTTCTGGCAAGAAAATTCCTTAACCGATGACCAATGAAATACATTTTAAAACCTAACCTGTACTTATCTAAACAGAATCTCTGAAACACGCTTTCCTAAACTCTTCTCTACAATAACCGTTGCAATATCATTATATTCAAGTTTTAGGTTGCTATGTGCGATAATTGATTCACCTCCACGTTGTACCATAACCATGAGACTTTTTTCTGGAAAATTTATTTCCTTTATAGCCTTTCCCACAACCTTTGGATTAGTAACTCTAACTTCCATAATATTGCCTTTGTCTCCAACTTCACACATAGAAAAAAGGTGATTCCTTCCAATCATACTATCCATGACTGCAGCAGTTGTCATCGTGGGGCTCATGGCTCGAATTCCGAGATCCCAGAATGCTTGGAGATTTTCCACATTATTTACCCTGGCAACTAATTGTTCCCCCTTAAACTCAAACCTTGCCTTTGCAATCTGACAAAAAAGAAGATTCGTATCGTCCTTTTTTGTAGTTATAACTATATACTTTGCATTTTCAATCCCGGCTTTTTTCAGAACGTCTATATCTGCTGCATTACCCTGCACAGTCCTGATTCCTAATTCTATACACTTATTGCACTCCTCTTCAGATATATCTATAACTGACACATTTTCTCCTCTCTTGTCAAATCGTTCGGCAAGAACCCGGCCTACTTTTCCTCCTCCAATAATCAAAATTTCCATAGGGATTACCTCCAGTATCTGAGCTACTTTTTTTGACATGCTTCCTGTCAAAAAGACAGTAATAATGACTGTTAGAAAGACTAGTCCTACAATAGTTTGGCCTCCTGGAATCCCCATTTCATCCAGTTTGATTGCAAAATAAGTTGCGATAGAAGTAGGAACCACTCCTCTTGGTCCCACAAAAGATATGAACATTTTTTCTTTGTTACTTATTCCTGACATCCACATTGAGATAAAAACAGATATAGGACGAACAAATAGCGCTATAAGCAAAACTAGAGCAATTCCTTTTAACCCGATCTCCATGATATACCAGAACTTAAGCATTGCCGCAAGCAAGATGAAAATTAGAGAGATCATTAAAGTCGCTAGGTTGCCATTGAATTCCTCTACCATCTTCTTTTGGGGAAACTCGGAAGACCCCATGATAATCCCAAAGACAGCCAGTGCAAGAATTCCTGACTCATTTCCTATAGTTTCTGACAGTACATAGCAGGCAAAGATAAAAATGAGAGTAAACAGCCTGGCAGGCTGCTTGCTAATTGATGGACCTCTGGAAAAAAACCAGCGTAGAGTAAACCCACATAAGCTCCCTATAGTTAACCCTATTCCAAGCCTTTGCAGAATAAAAATTACTGCACCTGTTCTGGATAGCTCGGCTGTAATCCATTCAAAAACCATTGCAGTTAGGATTACACTTGCAGCATCGTTTAAAACACTCTCAAACTCCAAAATCTTGGCAACCTTATGGCAGATCTTGATGTTTCTGATTATTGGACCAACAACACTTGGGCCGGTTGCAGTAACCAGAGCTCCAAAAAGGGCAGCAATCTCAAGAGGGATATTTATAAGAAAGCTTGTAAGTATGGTTATTCCGAGAAAAGTAATAAGAACCCCGACTGTACTTAACTTAAGAACACTTTCTTTAACTCCTCTCAGTTGCTTCAAGTCAATCTGGAATCCTCCGTCAAAAACAATTACAGACACACAGATCGCGACGATAGCACTGAGCACATCAGAATAAAAAGCCGGATTTAGTAGGTTTAGAACCTCAGGTCCTACTATTATTCCTTCTATAAATAAAAAGATAATAAAAGGAGCCTGAAAATAATGACTGAGGGTCTGTGCCAGAAGGGACAGAATGAGTAAGGCAACAACTATTTCCATCAGAAATATAGGATCAATCATTAGACTTCCCTATTAATAATGGACGTATTAATTAAAAACTTTAGTGTGTCTCGAGTTTTTGAACTAATGAAAAATTCAAGGCATAGATCTTAGATCCTATACTTATAGGACTTACGCGGTTGAACTGAAAAATCAATAGCATTAAACCTATGACTGTTTAAAACACATCTTTTACTGTAACGGCTATTGTGTTTGTTTTGGATCTCAACTGCGTAAGTCCTAACTTATATGATCAACCAGATTTCAGGTTTGGAAAAACTCAGAATGATCTCTGAGAATAATGCTAGAGCTCTTCTGGACAATCTTCTGCAAATAGTGATAGAAAGCACGTTTATTCATGTCCAGAAGCGTTGAAGGTCATTTTATATCGTCTTTCAAGACGCAATTACTTAAGAATTTCTACTATAAGTCAGATGTTCTTCATCAGACAACTTAAAAGTCCAGAACTCTACTATTTGAGGTTCAGCATATTTTCCCGCTCAGGTCATATCCCGGACTTTTTCAACGACTTTTTGTTATATGAGTTTACAATATCGCTCCGGGTAATAAGGCCAAGAAGCTTAGTTTTATCTTTTCTATCAACAACAGGTAGCCTGCCTATTTTCTTTGAAGCGAAACGTTTGAGGACAGCATCCAGGGTTTCATCCGGGTAGGCAACTTCTAGATTTTTGTGGCAGAAAGTGGAAGAAGCACTTAATTTAAAATATTTTTATAAAACTCTACAATTTAAGATCTCTATAAAGCCGTATAAAAAATATGAAAGTAATTATTGTAACTGCAGATTGTACAGAATAGTATTTTAAACCGAGAATAACTACTTATAGTTCGCATGAATTATTAATTAATATATATTAAATGTCTTTGAATTAATTATATGTTCTGCATAATTCAGTTTGCATAAGCTGTCGACTAATTGACCAACTTATATTGAGGAGGAAAGAATGAAAAAGATATCAATAGCTTGTCTGCTCGTATTGTGC
>CAYSZA010000283.1:0-4012 GCA_964435275.1 uncultured Methanosarcinales archaeon
AAAGAATAAGAAAAGTACATTACGTTTACTTATTCATATCTATATAGGCACTCTTGAACATATTAAGACTGGCAGTGGAACTTGCTCCAAGATCACTAACACCGTCAATAGTGTTTATTGACCCTGTGGCTGTTGCATCTCTATAACTTGAACTGTCACTGCTCCTCCATATGTAGTCGCCGGATTTTGAGACATACCTGGTGCTGCCCTTTGTAATATCACCTTTACCAGTCCAGTCGGCGCTGACAGTAAAGGTTTCTGATTCAGACATGTCTTCACCATATACCTCAATCTCAACCTCAGAGAGGCTTGCAGAACTGAGCTTTCTATCTATACTGAAAACATCGTCCTCTGTAAACAGGCACCCCGACTTATAGGACTCAGATCCCTTCTTTGTATCGACTGTCCAGACTGACAGGTAAACATCAGTTCCGTCTTCGGTTTCAGTTACATACAGGTCGGTATAGGTTATTTCATTTCCATTCGTTTCAGTCCAACCTGCATTTGCAGACATCCCGTTTTGTCGATACATACTCTTGGATTCTAATGCTTCCGCACCCATGGTTATGGAAAGCAAGATTGTAAGAGTAAGAATTGATATAAAGAGTTTCTTCATTTTCCCGCTCCCATTTTAATTCTAAATTTTTCTAAAATCTGCAATTTTACTTTTTCCTTATGCCCCCAGTGTTGATTATTTAGAACTTGCTGGCATCACCTTTCATTTTTGAGACAAGAAGTTCCATAGTTTAATATCTGAAGGACATATTCACTCAGATGGTCAACTATTTATTTTTTTTCAAATGTAATAAGAGAGTTGTAGTATTACTCTTGACACTTAAATTACCCTTCAAGGTTAAATTTACTTTTAACACTTAGATTTAGCATCTCCTAAAATATGCCATTCTAACAAATTATTCATAGTTTTGTTATGATGGAGATATACCAGGGAATACGCTATGAACAGGAGGTAAAAATCGTGAACCTCATTAAGGTCGCATTTTATACTGCTCTTAGTTTGCTTTTTATTATATTCGATGATATAGCATTCTCACTAACGAACAGTTTTAACTTTTATGGTAAAACTTTCGCACTTGAAGTACAGAGTCCAGCAGAACAGACTTTCTAACTAAATTTATGTTTAAGCAGTTTAAGATCTAATGCCATTGGTTTCTCAGTTCAACTGTTTAACTCCCAGTATCAACTAGTGCATCTCCGGGAAACTAACATAAGGAGAGTTAAAAGAGGAAATAAAAATAGTAGGGAAGACCTGAGAGATCAGGCGTTACATTTTGCTTTTTACTACTTCTTTTGCGGCATCTTTGAAAAGTACTCGAAGATCCCAGAGAAGTTTTTTGTTGGCTTTAAAAAGAGCTTGCAACAGGTCAAGGAGGCTCATTCTCTCAAATTTTACATCTTTCAGAGAATGGGCAAGGGAATTCAGGTCTTCGTCGCTTAGATTTATAAAGCAATTCTTTACTATAAGGCTCATGTCGATATCATGCCCTACGGTTGCTCTCCACCGCTTCTCATAAACTTCTTCAAGTTTCTGGAGGGAGACATCTCCTGAGGATATAGCTTCATACGCAGCTTCTCCTGCCAGTTTTCCCGCATCCATAGCATTAAGAATTCCGCCGCCTGTGATCGGGTCGGACTGGCGGGCAGCGTCCCCGATTAGCATCAGCCCGTTAGCGGAAGCTTTCTCAATGCTACCCGAAACCGGAACCCCTCCAAAGACCATCTCGACAATCCTGGCATCAGGAAACTTCTTTTCCAGAAACCTGTTAAGGTAGTCTACAGGCCTTGGTTTGAATTTTCCAGTCTTGCTCCCGAGAATTCCAATGCCTACATTGGCTTTGCCTTCGCCTTTCGGAAAGATCCATACATAACCGCCGGGCGCGATTTCACTTCCGATGTAAAATTCGCAGTGGTCCTGGTCTATACTGGCTCCGGCTATCAGGTACTGGGCACAGGTTTCTATGTCTATTGGCTTTAAGGAAGTATCAATGCCTGCCCATCTGCCTACCTTTGATTCGACCCCGTCAGCGCCTATAACTATTCTGGCACGCACGTTATACTCTTTTCCAAGGTGCATGAGCCTGGCTCCCTTAACAAAATCGTCTTCGATAAGCAGGCCAGTTGCTCTGGTTTTTACTCTAACTTCAGCCCCGGCACTGGCAGCCTGTTCTGCAAGGGCCCGGTCAAACACTTTTCTCTCAAGGACATAACCTACTTCCCCTCCAGAGATTTCCTCTGCCATTTCTATCCTTGTACCGTCCGGGGAGTAAATATGGGAAGCTTTAAGGTCAGCGCAAATCCATTTCTTGTCAATTTCCACATGTTTCTTGAGGTATTCTTTGTTCACGCCTTCGGCACAGCGTACAGGGTCACCTATCTCCTGACGTTTTTCGATTAAAAGTACATCAAGCCCTTTTTCAGCTGCGGTTCTGGCGGCAATGGAACCTGCAGGACCTGCCCCTATCACTAAAACATCATACATGTCCTTCATTTCATTACCTCAATTGCTCCTACAGGGCAAATGCGATCGCATATACCGCATTTAATGCACGTACTTTCATCTACTTCGACCCAGGTCTCTACAAGTTCGAGTGCTCCCTTAGGGCAAACTCCCACACAGGCACCACAGTATCCGCACTTATATCTGTTTATTTTGATGCTCACCAGCTCACCTGTTATTTTTAAAGGCAAATAAGGTAATTATGGCATGTTAGGCAGTTTGGTAAATTATGGCAATTTTAAGGCAGTAATAACAGTTCTCTATCATATATTTTTTGTTGGTTAAAACTGCCGGGAATGAAAATTTCTCTTTTTCAAGCTCTAGTTTCGAGAAATTAAGGTTTTCTCCGGTCTGCAGAGTTGATTTTCCTGCAAACAAGCGCCATTTTTTTAGATACAGATATGCCTGTCAGTTTTTCCTTCTGAAAGTCTGAGGTTTTTCAGTTGCAGGCATCACCTTGCTAATTGTCAATACTCACACTGTACTCACACTGAATACCTTTGATCGATTTTCATGCTCAGGCAGCCGTGTTCAATCTGTCCGCAAAGAGGTATGATTGAGTTCGAGTTTTTGAGTTAGATTTGCTACAACCCAATTGATCAATCCGAATTGTTAGGAGTATTAGTTTGTTTCCTTATTATTCGATTTCAAACTAATTTAATAGATTCTATTTAAACTTTATGATTTGAAGATAGGATTGGGAAAATCGGCACCTGGTTTTCCGGTATTAAACAGGGTTTCTGAATGCGCGCCTCTATCCACATAAAACTGATTTTCTTCCCTGAGACCCTATTCCACGGACTCAATTCTGCTAATCGGTTGCTACTAACCCCATATTAGTTTCTCATAATCTCCATATAACCTTTCTGCTCTCTTGACTATTTGAGAACTGTCACCTTGTTAACCTCAAACCGGAGTCAGTTTTACTCTTCCTCTGCTAACGTCGAGCCTGAACTTTTTGCTGATATACTCTTTTGCAGCTCCTTTACCATGTATAAGCAGTTCGACCAGATCTTCAGGCTCATCTATATCCGTACCTGCAAGGAAAGAATCATAGATTTCCACATCTTGTCCTGCCTTCTCTGCAATTGAACAGTGTGTCAGAAAACTCGAACCATAGTATCTGACCCTGTAGCCTGACGGATTTTTAATGAACAGTACATTTGTACCCCCACCTTTTCCAGGGACAATGCAAACATCTTCCTTTGTAGAAGTTATTCCTTTAATATGGTCTGGAGAAAGGAGAGGAAGATCAGCCATAACAATCATAACCGGCTCCCCAGCCTGTCCAAGATACCAGTTAAGAGCCTCGTTCAGATCGTTTTTATCCAGAACAACATTGGCCTTAGTCATGTTCTCAAGCCCATACTTTGAGGGGCTGAGAACGTCAATTGTCTCTACTCCGGCTTTTTTAAGGGTATCTATTACCTGATTCAGCATCAATTCCACAAACTCTTCTCTCTCTTCCCGGGTCAGGACAGAGGATAATCTGGATTT
>CAYSZA010000284.1:0-3941 GCA_964435275.1 uncultured Methanosarcinales archaeon
CCGAACACTCAGATCTATTGTAACTTCTACAACATTCCATTATTGACTTTTTGGATAGTCTCTGAAACTGCTTTCCTTTTCTCGTACTGCTGGTACCACTGTCACAGGCACAAGATTGATGCTAATTGACTGGAGGGATGGGAGAGTGTCCAGCCTGAGAACCTGCACTCATTAACGGGCTTCAGTATAGTTGCGGTCGTATTTGTGCAGAGTCTATAGAAAACGATTGTGGACAACGGCATAGCTCTCAGATCTTAATCTTGTTCTACCATCATCTAATGTAATGATAAAATCAGTCTCATTGACCTGAATTTACGCAAAGAATTTGTGGCAAACCGGACATATAGTTATTCAATTCTGCAGTATTCCAGAAAATTATTATGTTAAATCACTAAATAAAATTAGACGGAGATTGAAAACATGACTCAAGAGACCATAAAAGTTGAAGGTATGTCCTGTATGCACTGCCAGTTGAGGGTCAAAAAAGCGGTTGAAGATGTAGAAGGTGTACAGAGGGCGGACGTAAACCTTCAGACCAAACAGGTAGTTGTTGATTATGAAGAAGGAAAAGTAAACCTTGAAAAGATAAAGGCTGCGATTCAGGAAGCCGGATACGAGCCCCTGTAATATGTTAACTCCATATAGCGTTTTTAAAGAATTGATTATATAGTAAAAAATACAAATTTTTACTATATGGGTGAGGCGCCTGTTTGAAAAACAGTTGTTCTGTGGGGGTGAATATATCGGGGAGACAACATTCATAGTAGATGACATGGTATGCAGGTATTGCAAAGATATGGTGGCAAGACTCGTTGCCTCTATCAACGGGGTTTCCAGAGTAAATATCAATATTCCTGAAAGAACCGTAAATGTAGCCTATGACAGCCGGATAACTGATGCGTATGTTATACAGATGACCCTGCTTAAAGCTGGCTATAAAACTGTAGAAGAGCCCGGAAGAATTTATTAAATGCCGGGTAATCCTGAAAAAAGTCTGGATAGGCGGCAGATCCGATGGAAGTTACTATTGAAGTCCACGGCATGACCTGTGGTCACTGCCAGAAAAGTGTAGCGGATGCTATTTCTTCTCTTGAGGGGGTAGAATCCGTTGATGTAGATCTCGAATCTCAAAGTGCCACGGTTAGCTTTGACTCTCAAAAAGTAAGCCTGGAAGATATAAAAGCAGCTATCCGGAAGGCAGGATACTCAACGGAAGGCGAAAAAGAAGCTCAGGAAGAGGTTCGGGCAGAGGTCCCCGGCACGACAGAAGTAAAAGGGGTGACCTCAGAGATTGTGGAGACTGCTTTAAAGGAATCAGAAGAGCCCGAAGAAGTTCCTCAAACCTGCCCACTGACTGAAACCTGCGGACTGCCAGAGGAAGAGGAGCCGCGAATATCAGGTCCTAAAACCGGCATGAAAGAAATCACGCTTGGTGTTTCAGGCATGACCTGTTCGGCCTGCGCCGCAAATATTGAGAGAGTATTAAAGAAAAAAGCAGGCGTGGACTCAGTAGTCGTTAACCTCGAGCTTGGAAGGGCAAAAGTTGGTTTTGATCCCTCACTTATTTCTCCAAAGGAGATTGAGGAAAGTATCGAGTCCATCGGATATAAGGTAGAAAAAGACACTGTAACTCTAACTCTTGAAGGCATGACCTGCGCCTCCTGTGCTGCAAATATTGAGAAAGTGCTTAATAGGACCGATGGCGTGATTTCAGCTTCGGTAAATTTCCCGCTTGAAAAGGCAGTCGTAGAATTTGATTCGTCCCGAATTTCCGTAAGGGAGATCATTGCTTCAGTGCAGAGAATTGGGTATGGGGCATCAGTCAGGGCTGAGACTGTGGAGTATGAAGACAGAGAGCGGATATCCAGAGAGGCTGAGATCCGCAGGCAAAGAAATAACGTGATAATTGCTGCAGCGCTCGGAATTCCAATATCCCTGGGAAACATGAGTATGGTATTTCCGTTTCTCTCTCCTTTTGTACCTGCTTTTCTTACCGATCCTATCGTGCTCTTTATAATGTCTACTCTTGTAATTCTCTTCCCTGGCAGGCAGTTTTTTGTCGGGACTTTCAAAGGTTTCAGGCATGGCGTAACTGATATGGATCTGCTGATTGCCGGAGGGACGGGATCTGCCTACCTTATCAGCGTAGCAGCAACATTTTTTGATCTGGGGCCGGGGTATGACACCCTCTACTATGACACAGTAGGTCTTCTCATATTTTTCATTGTACTTGGCAGATACCTTGAAGTCAGGGCAAGGGGCCGGACTTCAGAAGCCATCCGGAAATTGATGGGACTCGGGGCAAAGACTTCCAGAATCCTTATAGACGGAGTCGAGAAAGAGATCCCTGTAGAAGAAGTCGTAGTTGGCGATATTGTTGTCGTCCGCCCCGGAGAGAAGATTCCAGTTGACGGAGTTGTTATAGAAGGCAGTTCGGCAGTGGACGAATCGATGCTTACAGGCGAGAGTATTCCGGTAGAGAAAAGCCCCGGAAGTACGGTTATCGGGGCTACGCTGAATAAAACAGGTTCGTTTAATTTTAGGGCTACCAAAGTCGGGGCTGATACGGCTCTTTCCCAGATAGTCAGGCTTGTCGAAAATGCTCAGACTTCCAAAGCCCCGATCCAGAGGGTTGCTGATGTATTTGCTGGCAATTTCATAATAGCCGTGCATATTCTTACCCTTTTTGCCTTCCTCTTCTGGTTTTTCATTGGCTACTGGCGCTTTGGAGTGTCGGTAGATATGAGAGGAATCAGCCCATTCCTTTTTTCCCTGCTTATTGGCATTACTATGCTTGTAATATCATGCCCGTGTGCGGTTGGTCTTGCAACCCCTGCAGCAATTATGGTCGGTACCGGGAGAGGTGCGGAAAACGGGGTTCTTATAAAAGGGGGTGAAGCTCTTGAGAGGGCGCATAAGCTTGATACTATAGTTTTTGACAAAACCGGAACCCTTACGGAAGGCACTCCGAAACTCACAGATCTGGTTGCAATTCCGGATAATGAAGAGAGCCGGGTACTTTTTATAGCCGCAACGGCTGAAAAAGGCTCTGAACATCCCCTCGGGGAAGCTATCGTAAAGGGAGCTGAAGAAAGAGGAATTAGCCTCGGAAAGGCAGGAAACTTCCGTTCTATTCCAGGGAAGGGAGTGGAAGCCTATTTTGAGGAAAAACGAATCTTGCTCGGCACGCGCAAACTCATGGAAGAGAATGGGCTCTCCTTTGAGAAACTTGAACCTGAAATGCGTGCATTTGAAGAAAATGGGAAAACTGCGATGCTCGTAGCGCTCGAAAGCAAAATTATAGGCCTTGTTGCAGTTGCCGATACCCTGAAGGAAAACTCCAGGGAAGCTGTTGAGACCCTGAAAAAAATGGGAATCGAAGTGGTAATGATTACAGGAGACAATGCCATTACAGCCGGCGCAATAGCAAGGGAGGTGGGCATCCCCAGAGTGCTTGCCGAGGTGCTTCCCGAAGATAAAGCAAATGAAATCAAGAAACTTCAGGGCGAAGGCAAGCTTGTCGGGATGGTCGGCGACGGCATTAATGATGCTCCTGCCTTGATCCAGTCCGATGTGGGAATTGCAATGGGAGCAGGCACGGACGTGGCAATGGAGTCCGCAGAAATCGTACTTATAAAGAATGATCCCCGAGACGTTGTTGTGGCTCTTAAATTGAGCCGGCTTACCATTCGCAAGATCAAACAGAACCTTTTCTGGGCTTTCGGGTATAATTCTATAGGTATTCCTATTGCAGCCGGAATTCTTTACCCCTTCTTCCATAGGATCCTGATCACACCTGAACTCGCTGCTGCCTTTATGGCACTTAGCTCCGTCTCGGTAACTACCAATTCCCTGCTAATGAAAAGAAGCAAGCTTAAATGAGTGGGCAGACAGTTTTAAAGTTTAAAAGTTCAACAAAGGAAAATTAAACAGAGAAGATA
>CAYSZA010000285.1:0-3937 GCA_964435275.1 uncultured Methanosarcinales archaeon
GGGGGGCAGACCCTGCCGGTTAGAAAAGATAACTGACGAAAAGATAACTGACGAATTTTTATTGTACCTGGTTTTAAATCTCAAGTAACACCTTTAAAACATTTCAAAAGCTTTTGAAACATTCTTTTCTGCTTAAGAAATGAGAAATTTTTAATTATACTTATCAAAAACATAAAAGGGAAATGGAAATTTTACTGTCAGTTCCAGGAACTGGAGAGCTTGGTGCGACAACTCTTATTGCTGAAATAGAAAATTTCAGGGATATTTTATCTGGAGATAAACTTGCTTCATGGATTGGTCTGGTTCCGAATGTGTATCAATCTGCAGATAAATACCATAACGGAAGAATCACTAAGAGAGGATCAAAAGTAGCAAGGTGGATTCTGACTCAGATTGCTCAGGCAGCAGCAAGAAAGAAGAATAGCAAGTTAAAAGAGTTTTTTAACAGGAAAAAGAAGTCAATTGGATATGCAAAGGCGATTATCGCCCTGGCAAGGAAAATTGCAACGATGATATGGCATCTGATCACAAAGGATGAGATGTACGAAGATGAAACAGGGTATGAAAAGGGAGAAATCCAAAAGAGAAAGATTATTGAGACTGAAATATTTTCATTTGATGAAAGGATTACAATAATCAGTGAAATAATTGCAATTGGGGAAAAAGGAAGAGGAGAGTACGTGAAAAACAAATAATCACGTACTTTCATGCCAGGAAAAAATAAATAAAAGCCGAAAGAAGTTAAAAATGGTTTATTTCGGAGTGCAGGGCGTTTTTACTCCATATTTTGATTTCATGCTATAATTCTGTAAGTATATTTGAAGTCTCCGCCAGGTTTTTCGTCCTCATCCCCATCCAGAGCAATCCCGCGCTCGTCCATTATGAATCCAGATCCGGTTTCGCTTCCAAGTAAAGTAATTGTTATCTCGGCACCTGATTCATCCATAGGATATTCATCATAAGGACGGAACATCAGCATTCTGGACCCTGTATCGAGTAGTCCGTCCACTGGTTCTTTCGATGCGGAACTTCTGACTATTACGGTTTCTTTCGTAATGGTTGCATTGTTCATAGGTGTATCGAACTCGATCCAGATAGGGGAATCATGCCTGAAAGCAAAGGTTTGCCTGTCAGGATAGATAGATTTTACCTTTGGAAGAGCCTGTCCGCGCCTGAAAGGAGTGGAAAAGGATTTTAGAGCTTCTGGAAGGAACCTGTTGCAGCACATATGTTTTTTAACGGCATATATAATGGCAGCTCCTGCAAATGTACCAAGCAGGAGTTTACACCATTTATTCATTTTGTGCAGGTTAATACCCTCCTTTAAGCTCATGCCACTTCGATCTTATACCCTCTCTTTTTAGCCATGTGTTTTTTAGCAGCGTATAAAAGTGTGGCGCCAGCAAGTGCACCCAGAACTATCTTCCCGATTTTCCTTGAAGACCCTTTCTCTGCTTCAACCTCTTCTGCTTTACTGAACATCTCTTCTTCCGGTTCCATTTCGGCTTCTATTTCTTTTTGAGGTTTTCCTGACTTGAGTTTATTAAGGAGATATGCCCCAAGGGCCAGCTTAACATATTTATGCAGGATTCCCCCGCTCCTTAGAGATCCGCCTGACTTCATTTTCTTCATTATGTATGCACTTAGCAACAGCTTACCATATTTGTTCATATTTAGCAATCTTGTACCCCCTCGATATTTCCCTTACCGGAGAGCCCCTTTTTCTATAATTTCGTCCGGAAAGGGGAGTAATGAATTTAATACTCCTGTATCTATCCTATATCTCACATATTATATAACGGCAACTATACAAGATATCTAATAATTTTAAAATGATAGTTGACTCCGATTATTGTCAGGTGTCCTGCGAAAAAAACCCGGATTAATTGAAAACGGTTCAACAACCCTTATTGGAAAGTTGCTTTAAGGTCTGAAGGGGAAAAATCCTTAAAAACAGTAGGGATGGTAACTTTTCATAAATTCGAACATAAAAACAGGCCAGGTATAAAGATGAAAGTATGGAAACGGGTATACGAAACTCCTGATATAAAAACTCTAATCTAAAAATGCAGGTCTAGAAATAGAGACAATAGAGGTACATATACAAAAATGAAAGATAGAAGACGGTGTAATAATTCTGAGCTTTGCCTGAAAGGTTTCAGGATAATAAAATACAGAATAATAGGTCACGAAAGCATTTT
Organism: uncultured Methanosarcinales archaeon; assembly: GCA_964435275.1. Taxonomy (GTDB): domain Archaea; phylum Halobacteriota; class Methanosarcinia; order Methanosarcinales; family Methanosarcinaceae; genus Methanosarcina. The sequence continues at coordinate 2,202 of CAYSZA010000285.1, forward strand.
GTATTATCGAAAAGAAAACTAAGAACATGAAACAATCAGTAGGAGCAAAGCCACTCGCATTTCCGACGCCAGCCTGGGTTGTCGGCACCTATGATATGAATGGAAAGCCAAATGCCATGACCGTAGCCTGGGGAGGGATCTGCTGTTCGAATCCTCCGTGTATCAGCGTATCCTTAAGAAAAGCAACTTACAGCTATGCCGGTATCGTGGAAAATAAAGCCTTTACCGTCAGTATCCCTTCAGAAGACTATGTAAGAGAAACCGATTACTTCGGCATTGCAAGCGGCAGGGACGAGAATAAGTTTGAGGCAGCCTGTCTTACCCCTGTAAGAAGTGAACTTGTGCCTGCCCCTTACGTAGGAGAGTTTCCGGTTGTCCTTGAGTGCAAACTTCTGCATACCCTTGAGATAGGACTTCACACCCTCTTTGTTGGGGAAATCGTGGATATCAAAGCTGAAGAAGCCGTGCTCGACGAGAACAAAAATCTGGATATTGAGAAAATCAGGCCAATTATATATGGCACAGGAGACCGAAGCTATTACAGCATCGGGTGTAACCTTGGAAAGGCTTTCTCGATAGGGAAAGAATGCTGAGTGAAAAGCAATAAAAAATCAGGCTATTGTTTGTCGGAGTGAAGCATTAACAGGCTAAAAAGATAAGTATAGGATCAGCACTTATCATTTTGACCTGTACTTTCAATTCTTTCTAAAGAGCTTTTATGCTCACCCTAACACCTTTTACCCTTCCCCAAACGCTTTTTATTCCTTTCCGAACGCCTTTTTTGCCATCAGTTTCCATCCCCTGAGGTCTTTTCCCTCAAACTTCTCTGTCACGGCTTCAAGAAGGGAAGGGATATCCAGATGTTGCGGGCATTTTTCAATGCACTGCCCGCACTGCGTACACTGGGAGGCGTAGCCTGGCACATCACCTCTTATTATCCCGCCTGGCTTCGCAGCATACATTAATTTTGCTTCTTTTTCGTTGCCTGAGAGGTAGAAGTTGTCGTAGATCTCAAAACAGCCAGGGACATCCACGCCTGAAGGGCAGGGTAAACAGTACCTGCAGCCTGTGCAGCCTGTCTTCATAAGCTGACGGTATTTTTGCTCAATGCGTTTTACAAGCTGAAGTTCGGCATCAGATAAGGAGTTTGCATGGCCCTCACTTGCAATTTTCAGGTTTTCTTCGAGATGGGATTCTTCGTTCATACCTGAAAGTACAACCGTAACCTCAGGCCGGTTCCAGATCCAGCGGAGGGCCCATTCTGCAGGTGTGCGTTTTACTTCAGCTTCATTCCAGATCTCCTGCACTTCAGGAGGCACAGGGTTTGTCAGCTTGCCTCCACGAAGAGGTTCCATGACAATTATACCCAGACCTTTTGAAGCTGCATATTCAAGCCCTTCCGTTCCTGCCTGATTCTTTTCATCCAGAAAGTTGTACTGGATCTGGCAAAAAGTCCAGGGATATGCATCCACAATCCGCTTGAAATCTTCAATCGATCCGTGGAAGGAAAAGCCAGCATTGACAATTCGGCCGTCAGCTTTTGCCCTGTCAAGGAAATCCAGGACATCAAACTTTTCCATTTTGTCCCATAAAGTTCCCACAAGCCCGTGCACAAGATAATAATCGATATGACCCGTCCTGAGCCTCTCAAGCTGGGCATTAAGGATTCGGTCCATATCCTCCCTGTCCTTTACTGTCCAGGATGGAAGTTTCGTGGCAAGCCTGACCTTTTCCCG
>CAYSZA010000286.1:0-3936 GCA_964435275.1 uncultured Methanosarcinales archaeon
TGGCTGATTTCCTTGACAAAGCCAAAGCTGACGGCCGCATCAGGAATGCAGGTTTCTCCTTCCACGGCTCAGGGGACGATTTCAACCGGATAGTGGATGCCTATGACTGGGACTTTTGCCAGATCCAGTACAACTTCCTTGACGAAAAGAACCAGGCAGGGACCGCCGGTCTAAAATACGCTGCCTCCAGAGGTCTTGGCGTTATCATCATGGAGCCCCTCCGCGGAGGGAACCTGACAAAAACCGTGCCTGAAGCCGTGAAAGAGATCTGGGACGAAGCCGAGGTAAAGCGTACACCTGCGGAATGGGCACTCCGCTGGGTATGGAACCACCCGGAGGTCACGGTAGTCCTTTCCGGCATGAATGAGGAAGAGCACATTCAGGAGAACTTCAGGATTGCAGAACAGGCATACCCGGATTCGCTGACAGAAACGGAACTGCAGCTGATAAAAAGGGTGGAGAGCAAGTATCGTGAACTGATGAAAGTGGGCTGTACCGGCTGCCAGTACTGCATGCCATGCCCGGCGGGTGTGAATATTCCACTATGTTTCGAGGAGTATAACAACCTGTACCTGGTCGACAATCCCGATGGGGAACGGTTCATGTATGCGGCACGACTGGGCGGGGCTGTCGGTCTCGGGGAACCCGAGTTTGCATCCCTGTGTATCCAGTGCGGACAGTGCGCTGAGAAGTGTCCTCAGCACATTGACATACCTACGGTTCTCAAATCCGTTGTGGAAGAACTGGAAGGGCCCGACTTTGATCAAAGAGTTACCGTGGCAAAGCAGCTATTCAAGAAGCAGACTTAAAAGCGAGAACAATTCTAAGTGCCAAAAAAGCAACATGAGGATATTGTTTAGGCTAACTTTCATTGAAAGGTTAAACAATACTTTTCATTTTTTCACTGCTTATTTTGCGTTCAGTATTATCTTACGTTCAGTTAATTACACTCGTTCAGCTTTACAATTTGATTTTTTATCTCAATTATAAAGCAATAATCCAAATAATTATAAAAACCAAACCTGTACGACTATAGCGCGAAACTCTAAAGAGCCTCTAAACTAATAAATTGCTATCTAATAACTTGGTATTTAATCTGCTTATTACTAGAGTATCTAATTCTTCTAAGCAAAGGGTGGTACATGGACCTTACTGATATACTAAGAGCTGTCAAAGACGGAAAAATGGATATTGAGACTGCAGAACATCAGGCCCGTGGTCTTGGTTTTGTCTCTTACTCAGATATTGCAAAACTTGACTCCCATAGGAAAAGCAGGACAGGAGTAGTCGAAGCTATCCTTGCCGACTGCAAAGAACCTGAAGATGTAGTGGAGATTGCCAGAGTAATGGTTGCACAGAGCAAAAGGGCCCTTATTACGCGGGTTTCGTCACGACATGTTGAAGTCCTAAAGCAGGCGTTTGGCGAGGATAAGCTTGAATGGAACAGCAGGGCTCGCACAGTTGTCATCCACGACGGCACGCCTGCCCCCAGAACAGGTGGGGTCGTGGGGATTGTTTCGGCAGGCACTGCCGATATCCCGGCTGCGGAAGAAGCCAGAGTTGTAGCCTCGGAAATGGGCTGTGAAACAGTTACGGTTTATGATGTGGGGGTTGCAGGAATTCACAGGCTTATTCCAGCATTGCATAAATTGAAAGCAATGAGGCCCGGAGCGATCGTGGTTGCAGCCGGAAGGGAAGGAACGCTTCCCACAATAGTCTCGGGATTGGTTGATGTACCTGTAATCGGGCTTCCGGTTTCGACAGGTTATGGGGCAGGAGGCGGAGGAAAAGCTGCCCTGCTTGCCATGCTCCAATCCTGCTCCACACTTGCAGTTGTAAATATTGATGCAGGGTTTGTTGCGGGAGCTTATGCAGCCAGGATCGCAAATATGATTGTGAATGCCTGTATCCATGGTAAGGAAGACCGGATAAGCCAGGAAAGAGAGTAATAGACTAACAAAAAGGAATAAACCAAAATGCAGGCAGGAGTCTTATGAAAGCACTTGTATTCAATCCTTTTTCAGGGGCAGCAGGAGATATGATTCTCGGATGCACTCTCGATCTCGGAGCTGACCGGAAAGAGGTTAAAGAACTGATAGAAGCTTCCGTCGATGTATCCGTGGATATAAGAGAAGTTATGAAAAAGGGAATAAAAGCCCTTGATGTCCGGATAAACGTGCCTGAAAAAGAGCCAGTCCGCACATATCCGGAACTTATGGATGTGATAAAGGCTGCAGGGTTGCCTCCCAAGGTGGAAGCAAGTGTTCTTGATATTTTTTTGAAGCTGGCCGAGGCTGAGGCTTCTGTTCATGGGCAGCCTGACCTTGAGAAGCTTCATTTCCATGAAGTTGGGCAGAGTGATGCCCTTGCCGATATAATCGGCTCTTCAGCAGCTATTCATTCCCTTAACTGCGATTCTGTCTACTGTACTCCTATAAATGTAGGCAGCGGAACAATAGATTGCACACATGGAGTTCTGCCTGTGCCAGCGCCGGCAACCCTAGAGCTTCTCAGGAGGGGAAAATTCTATTTCAGGGGAGGGACTGAGCAAAAGGAGCTTCTTACACCTACAGGGGCTGCGATTCTTGCTCGTTTTGCAAGACCGCTGGAAGCTTTTCCTCAGGGCAGGGTAATTTCAATAGGCTATGGAGCCGGGGACTCCGAGCTTGCCGGGCCCAACGTGCTTCAGGGAATACTCTCTGAACTTGATTCCTGCCTGATTCCTGATATAATTGAAGTGCTCGAAACGAATGCTGACGACGTGAGCGGAGAAGTCCTGGGTAACCTGTTTGAGGAATTACTTGCTATGGGGGCAAGGGATGTTGCAATCCTCCCGGCAACAATGAAAAAAGGACGTCCAGCCCATATTATCAAGGTCATTGCAAAACCCGAGGACACTGCAAAGCTTGCCCGGAAAATCATTATTGAAACAGGATCCCTCGGAGTAAGAGTTATCCCTACCCGGCACAGGCTGATGGCAGCCAGGAGAATAGAATCAGTTAAATTTGAGGTCGAAGGACAGGTATATGAAGCTGCGGTCAAGATCGCCAGAGACTCTGAAGGCATACTGCTCAATATCTCTGCTGAATTTGAGGACTGCAAAAAAATCGCAAAAGCCAGCGGTGTCCCTGTAAAGGAAATTATGAGAAGGGCAGAGGAGGCTGCAAGAAGAATTTTCTCCTGAGATTCTCGAAAAGAGATGAGTAAAACAAAATCTAAAGAGTTGCGTTGCTTTAATCTTTATACGATGCCGGAAAAATTGAAAAGGATTCTCTTGAGCAGGACAGTAAGATCAAAAAATAAAAACAAAAGTAAAAATCAAAAGTAAACTTAAAGTACAATTTAAAAATAAGGTTAGAAAGTAAATGCCTGAATCTCTGAGGCTTTTACTTTTATTTCTCTCTTGTTATCTTTGCTTAGATCAGAGTTTACCCATGGAATGCAGGAGTTCCGCATTCAGCACGCTTGCTCCGGCTGCTCCGCGGATAGTGTTATGTCCCATTGCAATGTAGCGGATTCCTTCTCTTATGCGGCCCACCGATACGCTCATACCTTTTCCCATGCTGCGGTCAAGACGCGGCTGAGGCCTGTCGATTTCGTCTCTTACGATCAGGGCTCTCTTTGGTTCGGAAGGAAGTTCTCCCAGCTTTGGGTCGAATTTCAGAAAAGCTTCCCTTACATCTTCAGGCGTCGGTTTATCCTCCATTCCGGCCCAGATGGCCTCGGTATGCCCGTCTACAACAGGGACTCTGTGGCAGGAAGCACTGACTTTTATATCCGCAGGTACGACTTCAGAGCCGTTGAACTCCCCAAGGAGCTTTAAAGTTTCAGTCTCCATTTTCTTTTCTTCGCTTCCGATGTACGGAATTATATTGTCATAGATTGCCATTGCGGCAACTCCGGAAAAACCTGCCCCTGAGATCGCCTGCATTGTGG
>CAYSZA010000287.1:0-3927 GCA_964435275.1 uncultured Methanosarcinales archaeon
AGGGTTCTGTTACCGCGGCTGAAATGCTTTCCGTTGCAGCTTTTGAAGATGGAAAGTTCAGCCAGGCCTTCCCCGCTTTTGGGGTAGAGCGTAGAGGTGCCCCAGTGCAGGCATTCACGAGGATTAATAATAATCCTATCAGGCTTCGAAGCCAGATTTACACTCCGGATTATGTTATCGTCCAGGATGCAACCCTGCTTGAAACTGTTGACGTTGCAAGCGGGATAAAAGACGACGGGATAATTATTGTAAATACAACCGAAAAGCCGGAAAGCCTGAAACTGAATACGAAAGCCAAGGTCATGACCGTGGACGCTACGAAGGTGGCAATGGACATTATAGGTGTCCCCATTGTAAACACCGTCCTCCTTGGTGCTTTTGCGGGTGCGACCGGAGAGATCAATGTCGAGTCCATCCAGAATGCAATAAAGGCTCGTTTTCCCGGAAAGACCGGAGAAAAGAATGCAAAAGCGATTCAGAAAGCTTACGAGCTTATCAGGGGGGAAGAAGCGTGAGTAACGAATCTGAGCAAGACCGTAAGATACGTCCCGAAGTTCTGAAAACTGAAACTAAAGAAGCAGGTTTAAATATTACACACTGCAGAATTTGTAAACCCGGTTCAACCCTTAAAAACAAAACCGGAGGCTGGAGAAACTTCCGTCCTGTTTATATTTACGAAAAATGTACAAAATGCGGGATCTGCGAGATTGTCTGCCCTGATATGTCTGTCAAACCCAGGGAAGACGGCTTTTTTGAATACGATTATGATTATTGCAAAGGTTGCGGTATCTGTGCAAATGAGTGTCCTGCAGATGCAATTGAAATGATTCTGGAGGAGAAATAATGATTAACCCAGCTTACAAGAAAAAAATGGTCGTTGTGGAAGGCTCCTATGCTGTGGCCCATTCTGCAAAGATCTGCCGGCCAAACGTAATCTCAGCCTACCCTATTACTCCCCAGACTCATATTGTTGAAGATCTGTCTCAGTTCATAGCAGACGGAGAAATTCCCAACTGTGAGTATATTAACGTAGAGTCCGAGTTCTCGGCAATCTCTGCCCTGATAGGTGCATCAGCAGTAGGCGCAAGAACCTATTCGGCTACAACTTCCCAGGGACTTCTACTCATGCATGAGGCACTTTTTAACGCTTCAGGAATGAGGCTTCCGATTATAATGACAGTGGCAAATCGGGCTGTAGGTGCACCAATCAATATCTGGAACGATCATCAAGACGCGATTTCACAAAGAGACACAGGCTGGATCCAGCTATATGTAGAAGATGTTCAGGAAGCATCTGATACCCTGCCCCAGCTATACAAGATTGCAGAAGATAACGATGTCATGCTCCCAGGTATGGTCTGTATGGACGGATTTATTCTGTCCCACGTTTACGAGCCTGTCGTCCTGCTCGAGCAGGAACTGACCGACGATTTCCTTCCAACTTTCCAGCCAGAAAACATTCTTGACCCTCAAGATCCCAAGACCTTCGGAGCCTTTGCAGCCCCGGATACGTATGAGGAGTTCAGATATCTTCAGGAACAGGCAATGCAAAAAGCTCTTCCGAAGATAGAGGCTGTTGCAAAGGAGTTTGAAGAAGTCTTTGGCAGGTTCCACGGGGGACTTATTGACGGGTACATGCTTGATGATGCTGAGATTATCGTCATGTCTATGGGCTCTGTTCTTGGAACTGTTAAAGATGTCGTTGATGAGTACAGAGCAAGAGGAGAAAAGATTGGTGTCTTAAAAGTGAGATCTTTCAGACCCTTCCCGAAAGAACAGGTCAGAGAAGCCGTTAAGAACGCACACGCAGTTGTCGTGCTTGACAAGAATATCTCCATAGGCACAAATGAAGGAGCTCTCTTTACCGAAACCAAGTCCTGCCTCTATAATAGTAAGATCCGCGTACCCTTAATGGGCTACACAGTCGGTCATGGAGGCCGTGACATTCGCGCAGAGAGTATTGCAAAGGTTATTGAAGAGACCAAAAAAGTTGCAAAGTCCGGAATTGCGGTTGAAAGCCAGTTCCTGGACCTCAAGGAGGAGTTGCTATGAGTAAAGCTGCACCTAAAACATACCTTGCCTCTGGACACAGCGGCTGTGCAGGTTGCTGTGACGCTTTTGCTGCAAAGTTCACACTTATGGGCACAGGCCCCAATTGTATTGTAGTTAACCCTACAGGCTGCCTGGAAGTAATGTCCACTCCCTTCCCGAATTCCTCATGGCAGGTTCCCTGGATACACTCGCTTTTTGAAAATGCAGGAGCAGTAGCTTCAGGTGTCGAGGCTGCCTTAAAAGCCCTTGGCAAAAAGAATGACATCAAGGTCATATCAATCGGAGGCGATGGCTCTACCATGGACATAGGAATCGGGGCCCTTTCAGGCGCTTTTGAACGTGGTCACGACTTCACCTATGTCTGTATGGACAACGAAGCCTACATGAACACTGGAATTCAACGCAGCAGTGGAACTCCTTTTGATGCGAGTACCACAACAAGCCCAGCAGGAAAAGTTTCTTTTGGAAACCCGCGCCCCAAAAAGGATATGCCTGCCATTATGGCAGCCCATGGCTCTCCGTATGTAGCTACAACCTCGATAGGTTTCCCAAGGGACATGATGCGTAAGGTTAAGAAAGCCACCGAAATTGTAGGCCCAACCTACATACATGCCCACGCTCCCTGCACAACAGGCTGGGGCTTTGATACCTCAAAGACCCTGGAGATCGCCAAGCTCGCAGTCGAAACCTGCCTCTGGCCAATGTACGAGATGGAAAACGGGGAAATTACCCAGGTCAGGAAGGTTAAGGACCCGAGACCGGTCGAAGAGTACCTCAAGACCCAGAAAAGGTTCAAGCACCTCTTCACCATGGAAGGCGGAGACGAAGAAATAAAGAAAATCCAGGCTATGGCAGACTGGAATATAGAGCACTTCGGACTTCAGTGAAAACTGAAGTTCTGCTTTTTAATTTTATTTTTACTCTTCTACTTTCACAGGTTAGTATAGTTTACTTCTCTATTTTCATACTAATGGAATTATAGAAATGGAAAGCTAATTTTTTAGCAACCTTGGCATCTTTCGGTTGTCCCCTAATAATCAGTTGATATTTTTCAGTATTCACACATTCTCATTCCAAACCGTTTTCTACTTTATGTACACTCAATTTCCTGTACGCAGGTAAGCTTAGAAACAGATGAAGCTAACAAAAATGATCAAAGACAAAATATCAACCAGCTACTAGAGCACGACCCATCTTTCTCAGGAGAAAGATTTGGAAGCCTTTTTAATATAATTGCTTGACTCAGTTGAATGCAGATTATAGATTGTTTCCATCAGAGGGGATATCTAAACCAGTGATAGATATTATTGATTTCACCTTTATCTCGCCTTTTACAGTCCGAAAGTGAATTCTCTGCAAGATATTTCCTTATCTCGAATTGTTCAGCTCAAGCGCCCGTACTGAAATTGAAACTTGATAGTGTTAAATACTAAAATAGAGAAGTATAAAGTGAAGAAAGCGAAAATTGTTGAGAAATAATAGAAGTACGACAACGTTGGAACAGATCAAAAAAATATCTGGTATTAATATGGATAGGCATCTGTTTTTTAAATGCCGTTTTTAGTACCATCTTTTAAGAATCCGCTTTTTAACTACCACTTTTAAAAAATACCGTTTTTCGAAGACCGTTTTTTAAGGTACCGTTTTTTGCATAACGTTTTTCGAAGACCGTTTTTTAAGGTACCGTTTTTCAAGGACACCGTTTTTTACAGATGCCTTGCAATCCAGATAGCTTTCTGTAATATAAAACTACGGATGTACTGAAAATAGAATATAAAATTCCAGAAGTACCGTAATATATAATTAAAGTTTATATATAAACAGGGAAAATTATTTTACATTTGATTACAATTAGGAGCTGGAAGTATCTTTGGT
>CAYSZA010000288.1:0-3901 GCA_964435275.1 uncultured Methanosarcinales archaeon
CTCCTCTGAAGTAGGAGATGCTGAAAGGGCAGCAGTAGGAGGAACTATAAACTGCCCGAAGGCAGCAGGTCCATCAAATCCGTTCACCTTAGCTGCAACAGAGTTGTTTGCAGTGTCGATTACATAGACGTTATCACTGCCTTGGTTCGCCACATATACTTTTGTTCCATCAGGGTTGACAGCAACTCCAGTTGGACCCCATTCTATTTTGACCGTATCTATAACAGTTTTGTTTTCTGTATCAATTATATCGACATAGCTGTCATGATCCGTAACATATGCCCTTGTTCCATTCGGGTTGACTGCAATCGCATAAAAAGGTTGAGATCCCACAGGCACCACGCCTATAACCTCGTCTGTGTCTGAATTAATTACATAGATATTTCCATCGTCATTATTTGCAACATATATTTTTCCATCAAGGCTGACTGCAACTGCTGCAGGTTCGCTACTCCTGCCTCCTAAATGTTTTGTGGTTATAAGCTTGTCTGTGTTTGCATTAATTATAGTGATAGTTCCATCGCCGGAGTTTGCCACATATACTTTTTCATCCGATACTGCGACTCCTATAGGCCATTCTCCTACAGGCAACGTGGTTATAACCTTGTCTGTGTTTGCATTAATTACAGTGACAGTTCCATCGATGTAGTTTGCCACATATACCTTTTTTCCATCCGGTGTAACTGCTACACCTTTAGGTCTAGTTCCTACAGATACTGTTGCTGTAACAGTGTTGTTTGCAGTGTCAATTACGGATACAATTTTGCTTGGTTCATTGATGGAACCGTATTTTGTCACGTATACCTTTGTCGCCGTTGGGTTCACTGCCACTCCTTCATAATACTGGCCTACAGGCACAACGGTTGCAACTTCGTTTGTATCTGTATCAATTACAGAGACATATTTGCCCCAATAATTTGTAACGTAAGCGTATGTCTTTTCTGGTGAGGCATTTTGTTCACTAGATGCCATTGCAGTAGATGGACTAAAAATTAATAGGAATAAAACCATCAAAGCTAAAATTGTTGAATAGTATATTTTCTTATTTTCCATTAATTTCCATACCTCCATTGGCTGTTCATATGAAGACTCTATTTCTATCGATAATATACATCTTATTTTATAAATAATGTTGCATATTTATAGAAATAGTTTGGGATATTATTTTTCAGATTTGAATATTAATACATCAGTTTTCATATTAGAAAATAAGTTATGGAATAAAATTACTGAATAAGCAGTGGGAAAAAGTAAGCTTGTAACTATTCAGCCTTCGAATCGATCTAAGACTCTATTTTGCGAAAACATATAGGTTTGATTCCTAACTGACTAATAAGAAAATGCAATCATTAGGACACAATTAAAGAAAATTGGTTTACATAAATTTACTCGTTGAATCTAATTGATTCCGTCCATCCGAGCATTCGGCAAGCAGCTTGATTAGCCGATAGGATTTTTCCCCATCTCTCGGGTCAGTCAGAATAATGCCGTCCATGCTATAATCGGATAGCATGCGATACAGCTTTTCGCTCTCCTGGAACTTCTTATCTATACTTTCACTCCCATGTTCGTTTCTGATCGTTGGACAAAAAGTCAAAAATCTTTGTCTCAATATTTATTTCCCTGTCTGAGTTTCAGTTTTATTAGTGTGTAAGAATATTCGCAAGAATCAGTTTCGTAATTCAGTTTTAAATAAAGAGTTATTTATATAAAAATTATATAATAAATATTTTTATCTTGTTATTTATTGAAGAACTTCATATTAAATTTTTTTATATCTGAAAACTATCTCCAAAGGAATCACCAGTAGAAAGTGGACCTGGCCTGCTCGTCTGACCCCCCAAACCTGTAAATTTACAGTCCTTCCAAATAGCATATCCTTCAAGGATTAGTCTGAGGGGAAAATCCTTTGGTGATATCCTTCGTGGTCAATCCAGACTAGTCCCTGCCCCGGTATCCAATCGCATATCTGGTAACTTGCAGCTTCTAAGGTTTCTATACATTCCGATCCCAGAAATCCCCTATAAAGAACTACCATATTATGATAATATGTAAGCTGTATATGAGCCGGGAACTGGGTAAAATTCCTATCCGAAGTTTTGAACTCAGGGATATGTTTCTTTGAACTTGGTTACTCTATAGATATAGGAATACAGGGATTATGACCGATAACCACTATAAACGCAAAAAACTATGAGAAACATATACCCCTTATTTTACTGTGTCTAATGATAGCGGTTACATGATTATAGACCACTGATAGCAATTTCACAAAATCAATATCACACCCGTTCAAAATCTGTAGGAAATATTATAAAATCAAAAAAACATATATGTTACACCTATTTTTCATGGAGGGTAATTATGAGAAGAGGATTTGTTATTTTCGTGGTCTTATTTAGTGTATTCTTAGCAATAGGGTGCACAGGTAGTAATACAGGACAAACAACAACTTCTAACGAAACAACTGCAGTAACTCCAGCTAATACATCTGGAGCAGCTTCAGTTAATCCATCTGGAGCTACAAATGTAACGCCTCAACCAGTAGCTAATGGCGAAATCATCGATGTCTCAATTCAGGGCTTTGCATTCAACCCGGAGTCGATTGGAGTTTCACCTGGTGATACCGTCAGATGGACGAACAAGGACTCTGCTTCCCACATAGTAAAAGGATCTACTTTCGAGTCCGGATCATTAGCAAAAGGAGATGCGTATGAGTTTGTGTTTACAGAACCGGGAGTCTATAGTTATGTTTGTTCGATCCATCCCTCTATGAAAGGGACTGTAACAGTTGTAGAGAACAGATGAGGGATTCACGAATTACAAGAGTGTTGAGATGATTAATATTTTCTTGATTTTGCTCCTTGTATTGTAAGTACAAACTTACTCATTTGAGAGCATTTTATATTTTTCAGCATGAATATCTCAGATTTGAGCTGGACCGAAAAGTATCATATAAACTATGATACCCAGAAGAAAAGCTCCCGTCCACAGGAGAATTTCAAGGTCCATATACTTTTTTACTTTCCACTTCCACTGATTGGTAACAAACAGAGTTCCTGTGATAATTGTCAGAATGCCAAAAAGCATGTGCAGGCTCAGAAGCCAATTGTAATAGGGCAGTGTAAGACCTCTTGCTCTATTGTACAGCATATAGAGTATTGCCGGCAATGCCAGATAAAAGGCTATTGAAGCTATTTTTCCATGGCTGACTATGCTTTCTCTTCTCCTGTAAACTGCGTATACAAGAATTGAAAACGCTAAGATTTGAATCAGAAGTGAAAGGTCAGATAGCATAAAGGGTCTAGAGCCTGGTAACATATAACTCGCCAACACTATGCAAATGTTATTCAAAATTATCTCGAGTCTATTTAGAGCTTACGTATTACTGCTTTGCAGTCAACTTTTAAGTATCCACAATGTTTACACTAAGGGTTATTTAAGTTTTTTAAAGATCGGAAAATGTCATGAGTTATTAAAAACACAAACCAAAAACTCTCGCCTTTTTTCCAAAGCCTTATGAAACTGCGCAAATTTTGTCAAGGCCTTTACAATCATAGTCTTCTAAAAGAGATTAAAAAATATGTAATATGAGATGCGTTAAATTAGTTTTCATTGTATGAAATATTAAAAAATATAACTGAGTGAGAGGCTATTAAGAATTAAACTGCTTTACCTTTCTGGCAGAAATACATGACTGGCTTTACATTTTGCAGATCGTATTCTTTCCAGACAGCGCATGTAGGGCATATACATTGTTCATCAGGGTTCAGATCCTGGCACGTGGCTTTACCTGTCGAACAGTATATTCCTGGAACGTTTTGAGGTTCCGGAACCTCTCCTTCTTGTGCACTTCCCAATTCCTTTGTTAAGCTGTTAAGTTTATCTTTTGCACATTTGC
>CAYSZA010000289.1:0-3849 GCA_964435275.1 uncultured Methanosarcinales archaeon
CCTGGCGAACTCTCCCGCTCTCTGCCAGATGCCCTGGAAAAAAAATCCCCCAGATAAGCTCCTGCCAGAATCCCGAAGGGCAGGACAATGTGCACAATAAGCCAGGGGACCTTCTCCTGGAGATAGGAATAGAGCAGCAAACTTGCAATCGCCCAGTAGGAGACAAACAGGAAAAAGGAGAAATTTTTGCTTTTATTTTTCAGGAAATGGACAATACCTGCAGTCCCAAAGATCAGAATAGGGCTTTCATATACGAGAAGGATAGGAATATAAAAATAAAAAGGCCCTCCTATGCGCTCAATCCTGTGCATCGCCATCCAATGGGAAAAAGCCCTCCCGACAATTGAGAAAAGAGTTTCCGGAGTTCTAAAAAGGCTTGTGTAGAATAACATTACGATGAAAACGAAGAGAGTGCCTGAAAGCAAAATTTCGGGAAGAAAAGGAGAGATAGCCGGGATTTTGAGGGACAAAGCCTTTCTAAAACTAAATCTTTCTTTTTTCCAATCTGAATAAAACCTGTATAAAGAATAAATCCCTGCATAGGCCCCGAACATGAGAATAACAAGATAGGCATTCTCTTTTGAGGACACGGCAAGGGCAAGAGCAGAGGTGGTAAGGATCAGATAGGGGTACCTCTTTGCGCTGTGAAGATTCTCAAGGTAGCGAATCCCACCTATGACAGTAGCCAGGGTACAGAAAACAATTATCAGGTCGTTCCTGAAGAATCTGGAGAAATACACCATGCTAGGGGAAAAAGAAAGCAGGAAAGCCGACCAGAGTACACCCCTCTCTCCAAGTTCTTTTTTAAGTAAGAAAAGCAGAAGGATGACTGCTACCCCAAAGAAGACAGGGACCAGGCGTGCGGTTGTGTCATTTATTCCCAGAAAATGAAAGATAACTGCTGTAGAATGGAACAGAAAAGGACCGTGATAAGCCGGGTCATACTTGTATTGCCCGGTTTCGAGAAGTTTAAGGGTAAAACTGGCATGTATACTTTCGTCATGGTGGAAGACGCGTTCCCCCAGGTCAAACAACCTTATTAACAGGGCGAAAAGGACGATCAGAACTCCGAATATCTTATATTTCTCCTTGGAAAGCTCTGGCGAGTTTTCGATACTGTAAGCCTGACCTTGCTGCATGTTCCCCAAACCTTCCAGCATAGCTGCTTCTTTATAAGGCATAGGTATATTTAAGGGATAGGATGAAATAGTCTCTCTCATGGCCGAGGTAAAAATTAAACTATTTGCAAATTTGCGTGAGAAAGCGGGCACATCGGAGCTGCAGCTTTCTGGAGAAAGAGTTATTGATGTTCTTTTATCCCTTGCTGAAAAATATCCCGAGTTAAAGTATCTTATTTTTGAGAAACCCGAAGGAGAAAGTGAAGTTTCTGTTATGTGCGGCTCAATTAATGTCCTTATAAACGGAAACAATGTCCGGCACCTTGAAGGGCTTGATACTCTCCTTTCCGATGCCGACGAGCTTGCAATTCTGCCTCCGGTTTCAGGAGGTTAATTTTTTCGGGAAGGAAGACTATGGGCAGGATATTCAAAGAGCGAACCTCGCTTGATGAAGCTTTGAGACTTTTTCTTGAGAATATTTCCAGTCAGAGAAAAACAGAGGAAATCCCAATCGAAGCCTGTGCAGGCAGGGTACTGGCAGAAGCCGTAACTTCGGAGAGGAATGTGCCTCATTACCAGCGCGCTGCTATGGACGGGTATGCGGTAAGGGCTTCCGACACTGTGGGGGCTTCCCCTACAAACCCCGTGATGTTGCAGCTTTCTGACCGGATAGAGGAAGGAGGTTCGGTCTGGGTGCATACGGGGGCTGCAGTGCCTGAAGGAGCCGATGCTGTTGTGATGGTTGAGGATACAGCTACTGCAGGAAATTTTGTTGAGATCCGAGCCCAGGTCTACCCGAACAGGAACGTGGGACAGGTCGGAGAGGACATAAAGAAAGGAGATAGGGTTTTTGAAGAAGGGCACTTTCTTCGCCCATGTGACGCAGCTGTACTGGCATCGCTTGGGTTTGACAGGGTGAAGGTTTTCAAGCAGCCTGTTGTTGCAGTTATTCCTACTGGGGATGAGCTTGTAAGCCGTAAAAAGAGCGGGGACGTTCCTCCTCCGGGCAAGGTGCTTGAGACAAATGGGCTGATGTCAGCCCTTTATGTGAATAAATGGGGTGGAGTTCCCCGCTGTATCGAGATAGTGCCTGATAATCCAGATAGTATAAGAAAAGCTGTAGAAACAAACCTGGATGCCGACATGATTCTTCTTTCAGGCGGAACTTCGGTAGGGAAAAGGGATCATGCGCCTGAAGTTGTAGCAGCTCTCGGAAAGCTGCTTGTACACGGTATAGGAGTCAGTCCTGGAAAACCTGCAGCTCTTGGGGTCATAAATGACGTCCCTGTCGTTTGCCTGCCAGGTTATCCTGTTGCAGGACTTGTTGCCCTCTATTTCTTTGTCCGCCCTGGCATAAGGAAACTGGCAGCAATTCCGGAGATTCCCGAGCTGATTCTTAAAAGGCGTCTGGCTGCAAAAGTCAGTTCAAAAATAGGATACGTTAATTTTGTCCGTGTTGCCTTTGAAGGAGATAAGGTACGCCCTCTGACCGGAGCCGGAGCCGGAGTCCTGAGTTCCGTCGCAAAGGCTGACGGGTATGTGCTTGTACCCGAAGATATTGAAGGGTATGACGAAGGGGAAGAAGTGGGCGTCTTTTTAATTGAGTAATAATCCTCCGTTGTCTCAAAATGTCCCTTTTAACCTTATTTTGGTGGGGAAAAATTACAGTAATCTTATTTTGCTTTTTTAAGAAGAGTAACGAGTAAGCTACTTCTCCCTGTCTCATTTCAAAGCCAAGGAAGGTATCTTCCCACCTTATGGGATATAATTTTATACTTCAAGGGCTAATCAAAGGGAGAAAGCCAGAGCTAAATCTCCAAAATTAAAACTTTCAGAGTTAAAGTTTTCAAAACTAAAAATCTTCAGAGCTAAAATTTAATTTTTAAACAGTTATCAAGTGAAAATAATGCCTTCCACATATAAAGACATGGACAAGATCCTTCTCATAGGAGCCGGCGGGTTCCTGGGGGCTATCTGCCGGTTTCTACTCTGTGAACTCATAGAAGCACATCTCGGTACCCTGTCGGTAAATGTACTCGGGAGTTTTATGCTCGGCCTGATAATGTATGACACTGAATATATCGGCTTTATAGGCCCAAAGGGAAAGATTGCGTTCGGAACCGGGTTTATGGGGGCATTCACAACATTTTCGACTTTTGCAGTCCAGTCTTTTACCATGCCTTTTTTCCCTGCCCTGGGAAATGTCAGCGCCAACCTGTTTTTTACCCTGACTGGCGTATTCATGGGCAGGAGCGTAATAAGGGCCTTATCAGGCAGGGAGGAATAAACAGATGTTCCCCTTTGCAGATGTAGGCATGGAAAAAATCTTTTTGATAGGTATGGGCGGTTTTATAGGGGCATGCCTCAGGTATACGGTTTCAAGCCGGGTTCCCAGGGTTAGGAATATTCCTGCAGGCACGCTTGCAGTAAACCTCTTAGGGACTATTGTACTCTCCCTTCTCACTTTTTCTTCTGAGCCCCAATCCATGGTTTATCTCGTAAACATAGGCATTTTAGGTTCTTTTACCACGTTTTCTACCTTTGCGTATGAAACTTTCAAACTGCTAGAAGAAGGGCAAAATCTCTCCTTTCTTCTGAACATCTTCCTTAATGTCGCACTCTGCCTGGCAGGGGTAAGCGTTGCATATCTGGCCCTGGATTTGTGGGTTTGAAACTGCCCTGACTCATAACGATCCTGAAGTAAGCACATTAATGTGTATCTACAAAGATT
>CAYSZA010000290.1:0-3832 GCA_964435275.1 uncultured Methanosarcinales archaeon
ATTCTGTGGAAGCCCCTGTTACTGCCTTTTCGGTATCAGTAATACAATAAAAGCTTGCAAAATAACATTTAGTAACAAAAAGGGTATTTAAAATTGGAAAAACTATAAAGATACCAGATAAAGCGAACTCCTTTAAGGAGTTCTTTTTCATTTATAATTGACACCTTTTCCTTATAAAAAAATCCTGAAAGAACTTTGTTTTCCATACTTTTTCTCGCTTGATAAACTATTACCTCTGCATGTAGAATAATTCCTGTAAAAAATAAGATTTGAAGCTATTAGAGATCAGGCCAGAGAAATCCAGTCTTTTTCCCATAAAAATACTGTATTTTACCATTTATTGAGATTTAGGACAGGTTGATCTTACTCACTTATACTCTCTATTCTCAAGCATCCAAGCTGTCTTAAGCTTTAAAAGTAAACAAAATTTGGCTTTGTAGAAAACCTATCCAAAGCAGCTTCAAGGACTGAAAATTAATAATAAAAATACTGAGTATTCAGCCAACAAGTTAAGATTTCTATTTAAGGGAATTTCTATAGAGTCAAAAATTGATATGCTTTGTATTTTGAAGAACTAACTATTTGAAGATTTTGGAAATACTTTTAACTATACAAATCATTTATAATAGAAATAAAACTATCATTAGCTACGCCCAGATATATTTAATAGAGTGCAGGATTGAGGAGGCAAGATAATAACAAACGTTATTACCCTTGACGGTCTTTTAGGAATTCTGTTTACTCTTACTGTTATTCCATTTTGGACTGCCTTTTTGATATCCTATGTGTTTTATCGACGATTGGGAATAAGTTTGTTGGGTGGATTAACTGGAGTTATTTCTTTTGTCTTTACTTACCTTAGCCTTCAGGATGTTCCTATGTGGATACGTGGGGTTATTGGAGGTATATTGGGAGGTTCTTTTCTAGTAATAGTACTTTCAATACATTATAAGCCTAGAATTCCTAATTTTAGATTTGACAACAGAACGATTGCTTCCATATTGTTAACAATAGGACTAATTTCATCACTCTCTTTATACTATTTATCTCAAGAAGATGATCTGGAATTTTCTGTTAATGACCCACAGGGAGATGTCGGTTACTCGGGTTATACAGATCTTAAAGAAAGTGGGTATGACTACATTGACATATTAAGGCTGGAATCTCGTGTTGTCGGAGATTCTGTTATTCTTGAGATGGAGCTTGCAGGAAAGATCGAAGAGAATAGTACTGTAAAATATACTTTTTTTACAGCCACTCAGGAGCCAGGTATGTGGGAGGATATCGAATTAGAAGATATGGAAAAAGAAGGTAATATTCTTCGAGCATACATTCCAATCGAGTCTCTCAAGGATCGGAAAATTTTTCATGTAAGAGCTTTTGCTTCTGATGATGATTTTTCCAAAGGTGGTGGAAATGGTCTGTATGACAGTTGCTCTAAAATGGGATGGTTTTGGGGAATTTTGGAAACATTGAACTGGTCCTAAAAACTGTTTTATCCTGAAATTTATTTCGCATTGAGACTTTTAACTGAACCTCTGTATAATCTCAAATCTTGCCCCGATTTTGAAAGATTTTAGGGTTGAAAACTAAAAAAATGCATAGCTTTTATTGTACTATAAAATTGAGACGTAATATTGAGACATTGGAGCAGCTATATGTAATTTCTATGGACTGCCGGATAAACAAAAGGCGTGAGCGGGTCAATTTAGCTAACTAAAGATCAGGACTGTTTTCTGGGGTGAAGAAAGCCGAATCCGCGGTTCTTCATTCCAGAGGAGTTTGCTGGTCAGATATCAAAGTTAACCTTCAATATCTCGCACTGCGGCAGATTTTTAATTTGTACGCCTTCGAGTGTTCCTGTTAATTCTAGGCTATCAAATTCGTTGGAACCACAGAGTACGTCCTGGTTTGGGTGCGTGCCAGGTGTGATATCACAGCTCAGGACAGTCTTATTACCAGCTGACACTACAATAGGCAGCCTTGGGGATGCAGGATGGTTCTTTGGAAGAACTATCAATGGTGACCGGATTTCCCGGATCATGAAAAGCACGCATTTAAGCCCTTTCTCGGTTTTCTCGTCCAAAGACAGCGCAGAAGCAACAATCAGGTCATGGGATTCAAGTCCAAGTACAATCTCTTCGTTTTCGGTTTCCAGAAAGAACTGCCCGTTCTTGCCTGCTTTTACAACAGCTACCGTTCCTGCCGTACCGCGCAGGATAAGCATTTCACTTTCCTTCAGTGAGATGTATTTAAAGGAGGTCGATTTTTCCATGTTAAAAATAAGTATCTAAAAAATCCAGTTGATTATCAGGATTCTGCTACATTTTTAGACTGGCAGGAAGGACACTTAACATTCTTACCAATACCTTTGAATCTATTCCCACAGTCCTTGCACACATAATCTTTAACAGGCAGCTTTCCTTCCATATCGATATCAAACGAGTCTCCGACACTACACATAATTACTACCTCATGGTTTTATCAAGGGGTTTAATAATTATATAACCCACATATTATTACTCATACTTCTCCAATTAATACCTTTCCATATCTGTGCCTGACAATTTCTAACTGCAGTTCTCCTCTCAGGGCAACCGTTTCCGTAAACCCACAGAAACTCAAAGGTAAAACTTACTTTCTCGAGGAATATATTATTTTGGGATTAACAGGCCAGGACCCGAGGAGAGAAAAGGATTGAAAGTTAAATTCAGGGTAAAAACTTTTTAAGATGTTGTTTGCTTAAAAGGCATCTTCCGGGTTTTCCCTGCGTATTTAAAGAATTTTGGGTATTTCTTTTTTGACTGAATAGTAAGTAAGAAAGAACGTCATTGATTTAAAAGTATACTAATTAAATTAATTTTGCTACGTACTGCACTAATTTTTTAGAGTTTTAATTACCTAGTTTCAAGGATAACTTCTATTTTTTATGCTTATAATATCAAAATAATGCTCTATCATTAAGTCTTTAAACTAAATTTATTTGCATAACACTTTAAATTTATTTGGTCTACTTCTGAAAATATATAATCAAGTTGGGCGAATAATAGAAAATAATGAAACGAATAGCAATTCTCTTTGTGTTAGCTTTACTGGTTTTGATGCCATTTTCTGCAATGGCCAGCGCTCCAGATGTATCCTGTAAAAAGGGGACATGTACTAACTTAAAAATTACTAAGGTTACAATAAACCCTGCAAGCAAAACTGTACCAGCGAAAATCGGGTTTACAGGTTATGTATCAGGCCCTGTAAAACTTGTCCAGTACACGGTAACAGATTCAAAAACCGGAAAGGTGGCAGGTTCCTGCAGCTCCTACTGTCAAAGGTGCATAAAAAAAGGCATATGCTGCTGTTCGTGCATCATAAAAGAACCTGGAACCTATGACGTAAAAGTGACTGCATACGGTTCTGGAAATTGCTGTGTGAACCTGGTTAAAAAAGCAGCCTTTACATTAGCACCTTCAAAAGCACCTGCAGACCTCATTCCAGGTTTCAAATACGCGGTTTCAGGGAAGAAAGTCACCTTCAAGGATACATCCTCAGGACTCAAACCTACAAAATGGACCTGGAATTTCGGTGACGGCTACGGATCAACCGCACAGAATCCGACTCATACCTATAAAAAAGCAGGAACTTACAAAGTTTGCTTGAAAGTATGCAATACTGAGTACAATATCTGCAAATCCGTATGCAATAAAGTAACTGTTAAATAATAAAGGGAAAACTCTTTTCTATTTTTTTACAAGCACTGTCACATCTACCTTTTGATTACGCTTTGGCTTTTAATTCCTAGATCTTGCTCTGGTGCTCCGTATTTGGTTATACTGCAGTA
>CAYSZA010000291.1:0-3804 GCA_964435275.1 uncultured Methanosarcinales archaeon
TTCCGTATCTTCTTCTGTTAACTTTTACAGTAATTCTCTGTTGCTCTTTTGCAACCTCTTCGCAAATGCAAAGTTCTTTTGGAAGCCCGCATACTGGGCACATTCCGCTGCTCATTTGTTGGTATGTCCTCCGAATTTGTAATCATTGTATATGTAATTTACATCTAAAAATAACTGAATAGATATAAAGTACTTATCAATGAAGGTATTAAAGCCTAATGGTATTTTTCAGGCACTTTATGTTGAATTTAAGTTAACGGTCCGAAATTCCCGATAACATAAAAAGCCAGCCAGGGCTTTATTATTTTTCAATTTTTTATATAATTATTGTGTTTGATTGTAGAGTAAAATTTAATAATATGAAAGTTGGTGAAGAGTACAGACAGCAAGCGAAAAAGCTGGAAGTTTCAGGAAGTGCTCCATAGATTAACGCTCCGGGGATGATTTGACCCGAAAAAGCTGAGAAAGCTGAATGAGCTAAAGGAGCCCGAAAATTCCGTTTTTGCCGGAAAAAACTTCTTTTATCCAGCAAGAAGTTAAATATATCTTGAATCCCATCTCTTTCTATAACCTGCTAATTGCAATATATGCACTTATATTATATAAATATATTAGTATAAAAATGTCTAATACATTAATCCGATATCCGGGGGCACCTGATGAATGAATTGAACGATTTAATAGGTTTTGTAAATGGAAACAATATAAGGCAAAAAGTGCTCTCCCTACTTTCCTCAAAAGGAGAAATGGAAGGGAAAAGAATATCAAAGACCCTGAGAGTTGCACATCCCACTGTCTCAAAAACTCTCGAAGAACTTGAACAGAAAGAATTAATCACAAAAAAAGCCGAAATGTACTTCCTGACCGAATCAGGAGTAAAAGTAGAAAAAATGATCCAGCAGATCTGATCATAAATACATCTGTTACCCACTTTATATTAAACATTACTTTTTTATCCGTAGCCCATTCCAAAACCAACTTTATTCTCAATCATTAAAATCTCAAGACCATTTTTCATAATCCAAGACTCGGTTTAAATCCATACAAAATTATTTGTAGAAGTAATTTTGAATCGTGAGTCCCTCTTTTCATCCAGTCTTAGACTTCTGCGGAAAAAGTTGGAACGGAAAAGCCTTCTATAGAAAAGTTTGCTACAGATTTGATAACCACGGAGAATCCGGAAAAACACTAAAATTTTCCCATGAATCGGCCGTTTTGAGTTAATTTAGTATTTAATATAAATAGTCCGCTTGAGCGAACGAAGTGAGCGAAACGGACCTTTGACTTAGGAGCCAATACGGAAGCACAATACGGACCGTCCTCCCGAGACGGGACTCGGGCGGGTCAGAAATATTTATCTAATCCTTATCCCTTTATGTCGGCATAGACTGTTAACGCTAATACTGAAAATTCTGAATTTAAGGGAATACTCTATTAAGAAAAACGAAGCTTCGGTATCCAAAAGGATTAAGCATCAGAGGCAAGGCAATGTTACCTGAAGAAGACCTTAAGATCATTAAAAAAGAACTCGGGCGAGAGCCCACCCTGGTAGAACAGGGCTGCTTTTTAAACTTATGGAGCGAACATTGTTCCTACCGTTCGAGCGCTCCTCTCCTGAAAACTTTTACTACTACCGGCGAAAATGTAATTATCGGCCCCGGAGACGATGCTGCAATTATTAGATTCGAAGATGGATACGTGCTTGCCATAGGTATGGAAAGCCATAACCACCCTTCATATGTTGATCCCTACAACGGGGCTGCTACCGGAATAGGCGGCATAGTGAGGGACATAATCTCCATGGGCGCCCGCCCTATAGCCTTAATGGATCCTCTTTACTTCGGGCCTCTGGACACTCCAAAAAACCTTTTCCTTTTCGAGCAGATAATTAAAGGAATTGCAGGGTATGGAAACTGCATAGGAGTGCCTGTAGTCAATGGCGAGACTTTCTTTGACCGAAAATATAGTGGGAACCCTCTTGTAAATGTGGTTGCAGTAGGGCTCTGTCGGGAAGAGGACATCGTAACTTCCCGTTCCCGGAAAGCCGGAAACAGGCTTGTGCTCGCAGGCTCAAGTACAGGAAGAGACGGACTTGGAGGGGCTTCCTTTGCTTCCAGAGACCTTTCCGAATCTGCCGAAGCCGAAGACCGTCCAAGTGTCCAGGTAGGAGATCCTTACACTGAAAAACTTTTAATCGAAATGACGCTGGAAGCTATGGAGAAAGGCTACGTAAAGTCCTGCAAAGACCTCGGAGCCGCTGGTCTTGGAGGAGCTAGCTCGGAACTGGCTGCAAAGGGAGGGCTCGGAGCCCTGATTATTACAGACGCAGTACCCCAGCGTGAACCTAATATGAACGCTTATGAAATCCTGCTCGCAGAGTCTCAGGAACGCATGCTCTTTGAGGTAGCCCCTGAAGATGTCGATGCCGTACTTGCCCTGGTAGCAAAATACGATCTTAATGGGGCTGAAGTAGGTTATCTGACAGAGGAGCCAAAATACAAAGTTGAGTTCAAAGGGGAAATCGTTGCCGATCTTCCAATAGGTTTACTGACAGGTGGAGCTCCTACCTGCGAAAAACCCTCAGTAGCTCCTGTTCCGCAGGTTGAAGAGAGTAAAGCCCCCGTAACTCCGGAGGACCTGAGGACAGCTTTCCTGAAAGTTCTGTCTTCCTATAACATTGCCTCAAAAGAATGGATTTACAGACAGTATGACCATGAAGTCCAGTTGAGAACAGTTGCCAAACCCGGGGAAGACTCTGGCGTGCTCAGGATTACCGATAAAAAAGGAATCGCACTTTCCTGTGGCTGCCAGCCTAGAGCCACACTTCTTGACCCCTATAACGGGGGAAAGACTGCAGTCATGGAAAACGCCATGAACCTTGCAGTAAAAGGTGCTGAGGGGCTTGCAATTGTAAACTGCCTGAACTTTGGAAATCCCGATCGCCCGGAAATTTACTGGCAATTCAAAAACGCCATACTTGGGCTTGGAGACGGGGCAAGGGAGCTCTCAGTCCCGGTCGTGGGAGGAAATGTTTCCCTGTATAACGAAAGCGATGAGTTCAGGACCGCGATTCCCCCAACTCCCTCAATAGGAATGATCGGGAAAGTCGATTTTGAAACTCCACTCCCTTCAGGCTTCTTTGTAAAATCCGGAGACACCGTTATCCTGGTAGGAGAGACAACTGCAGACATGGGAGGTTCCGAATATTATGCCTGTTTCGGAGCCCAGAATGCCGGAAAAGTTCCTTCGGTCCCGAAAAATGCCCCGGAGGTAATAAAAGCCATAATCGAAGCTGCAAGGAGCGGCAAACTCAGTTCGGCACATGACCTTTCCCTTGGAGGAATTGCTGCGGGACTTGCAAGGATGTGCAGGAACGTCGGCGCAGAGATAGACCTGAGTGGAGCTGCAGAATTGAAAGCTGAAGAACTGTTATTCTCAGAAGCACCTACAAGGGCTCTGCTCGCTACAGACGAGCCTGAAGCTGTTCTGGAAATCCTCAAAGATGTGCCTCATATCATAATCGGCAAAGTCGGAGGCAGTTCACTTGAGGTTAAAGGAAAAGATTTCGAAATTTCCTTCTCCCTCAAAGAGATCTTAGATGCATACGGCAGCCTTACGAAGTTTATGATGGGATAAGATCCCATCTCACCTTTTAAGCTGTTTTTTAACCTAAGCTGACCTTTAATCTCCGAGTTGTCCTGTTTTTAGTACTTTCTGATCCCTTGATAGTTCAGACTTGACATAAGAAGTTGTCCTAAATTAAGCTAAACAATAGTTTTTAGTAGGTTTTCGCACTAGATTACT
>CAYSZA010000292.1:0-3796 GCA_964435275.1 uncultured Methanosarcinales archaeon
GCAATTATTGTAAGTGATGTTACGAGACCAACTCCTACTGCAAAAATTCTTCCGCCTCTGCTTGAAGAACTTTATCTCGGAGGGGCAAAAAATGAGAACATTACTGTTGTTTTTGCCCTCGGGCTACATCGCTTGCAGACTGAGGAAGAATGCCGAAGGCTTATCGGGGAAGAGATCTTTGAAAAAATAAGATGTATCCAGCACGACAGGAAAAGGTGCAGGCTGCTTGGGGAAACGAGTTTCGGAACGCCTGTAGAAGTTTTCGAAGAGGTAGTTGACTCCGATGTTATAATAAGCACAGGCACACTGGAGTTTCACTATTATGCAGGTTACGGAGGAGGAGGAAAATCCATCCTTCCAGGGGTCAGTTCTGAGAAATCCATACTTTCCTTCCATAGCTTTTACAGCAATCTTTTTGAAGGAGATCCTCTCTCAGGCAGAGCCGACAGTCCGGCACGACAGAATATTGAGGAAGCTGCAAGGATTGCAGGGCTTGACTTTATCCTTAACGTCATAATCAACAGTAAAAAGGAGATAGTTGCTGTCGTTGCAGGTGATTTTATCGAAGCTCACAGGAGAGGTGCGGAATATGTTGACTCCATGTATAAAGTGCCCGTAGAGCCCGCAGATGCCGTAGTTGTTTCCTGCGGCGGTTTTCCGAAGGATATCAATCTTTACCAGGCAACAAAATCCCTTGAGCACGCCATCCCTGCCGTAAAAGAAGGAGGTTCGATTATCCTTGTAGCCGAATGTGCCGAAGGAATAGGAAACAAAGTTTACGAATGCTGGAACAGGGAATGCAGGGTTCCTGAAGATGCAGTCGAGCGTTTCAAGAATTGTTTTGAGTTCGGCGGGCATAAAGCCGCTATTGTCGGAAGGGCTGCAAAAGAATTCAAACTTTACCTCGCCTCAAAGCTTCCGGAAGCAGAAAGTGAAAAAGCCTTCTTCACGCCCGTAGAAAGCATAGAAAAAGCACTTGAAAAGGTATTTTACGAAAATCCTGACGCTAAAGTCCATGTAATGCCTGACGGAGGATGGACCCTGCCTGTAAAGAAGTAAAGATACTATACACAAAGGTTTGAACTGCCTTTAAAGTTATTTTATAGCATTTTTATACCTGTTTATCCTTATTATTTACAGTACTAAAGAAAAAAGATCTCAAGATCAAAACGTCGGCATATACATGACTGCAAGCACAAAAAAAATACAACTTGCTTTTGGAAGCACGGGAATTGAGCTTGAAATCCCGGAAAGAAATCTCGCCAGTATTATTTTGCCTTCGGAATTTGAAACAAAGGAAGATCCTTCTCTTTTGATTAAAAAGGCACTTGAAAACCCCATAAAAAGTAAGAGGCTTTCAGAGATTATAAACCCGGATTCGAAGGTTGCAATCCTAGTCAGCGATGTTACTCGGCCGACTCCGACTTCAAAAATCCTTCCTCCCCTGCTTGAAGAGCTTTATCTGGGGGGAGCAAAGGACGAAAACATTACTATTACCTTTGCTCTAGGACTCCATCGTTTGCAGACTGAGGAGGAGTGCCGCCAGCTTGCAGGGAAAGAAGTTTTTGAAAAGATAAGATGCATCCAGCATGACAGGAAAAGGTGCAGACATATTGGAGAGACGAGTTTCGGAACTCCTGTTGAAGTCTTTGAAGAGGTAGTTGACTCCGATGTTATAATAAGCACAGGCACTCTGGAATTTCATTATTATGCAGGGTATGGAGGAGGAGGAAAATCTATCCTTCCGGGAGTCAGTTCGGAAAAATCTATTCTTTCGTATCATGGCTTTTACAGCAAGTTATTTGAAGGTGATCCTCTTTCCGGCAGGACCGATAGTCCGGCAAGACAGAACATAGAGGAAGCTGCAAGGATCGCAGGCCTTGGTTTTATGCTCAATGTCGTGCTTGACAGCAAAAAAGAGATTGTTGCTGCCGTTGCAGGTGATTTTATCGAGGCTCACAGAAAAGGGACCGAAATTGTAGATTCCATGTATAAGGTACCTGTAGAACCTGCAGATGCAGTCATAGTTTCCTGCGGGGGATTTCCAAAGGATATCAACCTTTTCCAGGCGACAAAATCCCTTGAAAATGCAATTCTCGCTGTAAAAAAAGGAGGCTCAATAGTGCTTGTGGCTGAATGTACTGAAGGGATCGGAGATAGAGTCTATGAACACTGGAATAAAGAATGTAAAACTCCCGACGAGGCAATAGGAAAATTCAGAAAATGTTTTGAGTTTGGGGGACATAAAGCTGCTATTGTCGGGAAGGCTGCAAAAAATTTCAAGCTTTATCTTATCTCAAAACTTCCGGACATGGAGAGCAGAAGCGCCTTCTTTACTCCCGTAAAAAACATAGAAGAAGCGCTTGAGAAAATTCTTTCTGAAAATCCTGATGCTAGAATTCATGTTATGCCTAATGGTGGGTGGACACTTCCTGTAGTAAAATAAAAAAGCAGCTATAAAAGAAAATAACTTTAAAAAAAGAAAACTATAGAAAAGGGTCAAGTGAAATGCCAGACACGACTGCAAACAAAAAAACAATATCATTGGCTTTTGGAAGCATGGCACTTGAGCTGGATATCCCGGAGAGAAATGTATCCAGTATTATTCTGCCTTCGGAATTTGAATTAAAGGAAGATCCTTCTTTTTTAATCAAAAAAGCGCTTGAAAATCCTATAAGATGTAAGAGACTTTCAGAGACTGTAACTCCCAGTTCCAGAATTGCAATCATAGTTAGCGACGTTACGAGGCCAACTCCAACTGCAAAAATCCTTCCTCCTCTGCTTGAAGAACTTCACCTTGGAGGGGCGAAGGACGAGAACATTACTATTGTTTTTGCTCTTGGGCTGCACAGGAACCAGACTGAAGAAGAATCCAGAAAACTGGTTGGGGACGGAATTTACGAGAAAATCCGCAGCATCCAGCACGATACCCGTAAATGCAGACGTATTGGCATAACCACTCGAGGAACTCCAATTGAAATATTTGAAGGGGTTCTTGATGCAGATATTGTCATAGGAACCGGAAGCATTGAGTTCCACTATTATGCAGGGTATAGCGGGGGAGCAAAATCAGTACTGCCTGGCGTAAGCTCGAAAGAGGCAGTTATTGCAAATCACAAAATGATGATTGATGAAAAAGCTGTCTCCGGAAGGGTCGATGGGCCTGTTAGGCAGGATATGGAAGAAGCCGCAAAAATTTTCGGGCTCGATTTCATTCTGAATGTTGTGCTTGACAGTAAAAAAGAGATAGTTGCTGCCGTTGCAGGCGATTTTATCGAGGCCCACAGGAAAGGTGTGGAAGTTGCGGATTCCATGTACAAGGTGACTGTAGAGCCCGCAGACGCAGTCATAGTTTCTTGCGGGGGCTTTCCAAAAGATATCAACCTTTTCCAGGCGAATAAGGCACTTGACAATGCAACCCAGGCCGTGAAAGCAGGAGGTTCGATTATCCTTGTAGCCGAATGTGCCGAAGGCATTGGAAATCAGGTCTATGAATGCTGGAACAGGGAATGCCGGACCCCTGATGATGCAATCGAGCGTTTCAAACAATGTTTTGAGTTCGGTGGACATAAGACTGCAATAATTGCGAAAATCTCAAAGAAGTTTAAACTCTACTTAGTATCCAAGCTCTCAGACGAACAAACAAAAACTGCCTTCTTCACTCCGATGCCATCCGTAAAGGATGCCTTATCTGCAGTGCTCTTGGAAAATCCTGATGCAAAGATTCATCTTATGCCTCATGGGGGGCAGACCCTGCCGGTTAGAAAAGATAACTGACGAAAAGATAACTGACGAA
>CAYSZA010000293.1:0-3793 GCA_964435275.1 uncultured Methanosarcinales archaeon
CTAGCATGTTAAGAGTCCAGCTTAGAGAAGCAAGCCATTCTCCTATTTTACTTTCGGATTCCATAGCTGTAGCAAAGAAAAACATCCCTATCACTATGAGATAAAATGGAAGCGTAAACTTTCCAATGTCAATATGCCTGGAAATGATAAACGCAAAGACAGCTGCAAGAAGTAAAAAGATAAGCGCAGCTGTTACTATGCTGTAGTCCTTTCCTCCTGCCAGGTTCTCTCCCATAACGCCCCAAACTAACAGGTTTGTTCCTGAAACATTATTTATACCAATTATTATATAATTCTTTATAACTATGACCTTAGTTCAATTATTCCACTCTAAGTGCGTAATCTTCGTCTTACTTCGGCATACGTAATCTTACCATTCGATTTCAATAAGTGAATAATTGTCACTGACTCGTTTCCGGATTATAATCGTTTTCTGACTCGAGGAAGCTGTAATTATTACCGGAACAACTAACTTACAATATAGGGGGTTTACAACTGGCACAGAAAACAATTGAAAAATCTGAGGCAGATTGGAAAAAGGTGCTCACGCCTGAACAATACCATGTCCTGCGAGAGAAAGGTACGGAAAGACCCTTTTCCGGCAACCTGTACTATAACAAGGAAAAAGGAGTTTATACCTGTGCTGCCTGCGGGCAGGAACTCTTTTCCTCGGATACGAAATTCGAATCCGGAACCGGCTGGCCAAGTTTCTATGATGTGATCTCGAGTGATAGAGTAAGACTCAAAGAGGACACCAGCTATTTCATGAACAGGATTGAGGTTGTCTGTTCCCGCTGCGGAGGCCACCTGGGTCATGTCTTTGAAGACGGGCCTGCACCAACCGGAAAGCGCTTCTGCATTAATTCCGTTTCTCTTAATTTCAAGAAAGAAAGGGAAGAGGGCAAGCAAGCCGAAAAAGGAAAGTAAAGTGAAAAAGGAAGTAAGAAGATCAAAAATCTGATAAGGATAAGCCGGATCTTTGAGGTTTACAGATTTTACGGTTGGTCAGAGGGGGTTCGGGTAGAACTTGAAATTGCAAAAAAAGCATTTTGAGATAATTGGATTCTTAATCTTTTTAATCTCTTATCTTTTGTTTTTTAACTTTCTATTTCCAGTTGAGGGATCAGGTTCTCTGATTTATGCCCCAGGTACACTTATTTTTGCTTTATTTGGGTACTGGCTGGGAGGCATCCTGTACGAGAAGTATATAAAATGAAAAAGCCTGCTTGAAAAATCAGGTCGTGGGTCTGAGTTATTGATCAATTCCAAAAAAGAGAGTACGTCTCCAGTATTTGAGAAAAACATAGAGAGATTCATATGCATACAGTTTTCTATAACTCAGACCCACGACCAAAAATCATCCGGTACCACAATCCAAGATCCATCTATATGGAGATTTTACTGAACTTTGATTTTCATAATATTTATCATATATTATAACAATCTATTGAATGGATGTTAAAAGCAATAATCTTTGATGTGGATGGGGTTCTTGTAGACTCTATGCCTTTCCAGGCCGATGCCTGGGTCAAAACCTTCAAGGAAGTTGGTATTACCATAACCAGGGAAGATATTTACGAGCTTGAAGGCTCAAACAACCAGAGGTTAATTAAATCGATTTTTGAAAAAGCCGGAAAAAAGCTTGAACCCTGGCACTTAGAGCAACTGTCTGAAAAAAAACGGGAGGCTCTTGAGTTTGATCGAATAAAACCCTTTGAAGGCATGCTGGATTGCCTTAAGGAATTAAAACGACACTTCAAGCTCGCTATGGTTTCCGGATCTCATGTCGATACGGTAAATCAGCTTGTGAATAAGTATTTTTCTAACTGTTTTGAGGTTGTAATTACCGGTAGTGACCTTGAACGCGGGAAACCTGATCCAGATCCTTACCTCAAAGCTCTGGAAAAGCTTGACCTGACAAAAAACGAATGCATAGTAGTTGAAAATGCACCTCTGGGCATAACTGCTGCCAAAAGAGCAGGGCTTTACTGTGTTGCAGTTGCAAGTATGCTTGCGCCTGAAAAGGTAGAGCACGCGGATCTCGTGCTTAAAGATCATGCTGCCCTTCTCGATTACCTGAAGAGCCTCATTCCGGAGTGACCATGATTTTCCTCTGATCTTTTCTTCACCTAACCCAGGGTTTACAGAAGTATTATGGAAAGAAGGAAGCTGAAGAGACTTTTCAGAAAGCTTTTTCCCTGAATTCTTTTTCAAGCATTTCTCTTACAGCACGAGGCCCGTCAAGTTCTCTGGCAAGCCTTCGCAGTCTTTCAGTTTTATTCCTGTACTTTTCGTCTTCGAGAACTTCCCTAATACATTCGAGAATAACTTCAGGAGGTGTGGAATAACTGAGCATCCTTCCATAGCCTTCTTCCTCAATCACTTCAGCATTATTTTCCTGCTCGCTATGTCCCCTATCAGGGAAGGAGAGGATAGGAACTCCAAAGCTCAGGGCCTCCATTATGGTACTGTGCCCCCCGGGGGCTATTACTGCGTCAGAACTTTTCAGGTACGGATACGTATCTTTTATGAACTTAAGGAGCTGCACATTTTCTGGCAGGTCAACAAGCTTTGAGGCATCAAGGGAAGGACCTGAGATCAGGGTATAATTAATGGACAGATCAAGCTTTGCTGTTTCGAGCACCTTCATGAAAATAGGCTCTCTGTACCCAAAACCCCCTATAAGAGAAACAATATGCGGCTTCTTAAAGGGAATCACTTCTGTTTCCTCGTATCCTTCTTTTATAAAAGGGCCGCTAAAGAACAGCTTTTCCTGAATTCTATCCCGAAAATTCAGGTTTTTCTTGCAAACAGTATACGGAAGCGGAAAATCAGGAATAATTATTTTGTCTACCTTTTCAAAAATCTGGTTGTAGAACCTTCGGGTCACTTCCCCGAGAAGCCTCAGGGAAACTCCTCTATTTTTAAAAAATTCTTCCATATTCGACTGGTTGAGGATGAGGTATATCGGGGTTCTGAGTGTAAAACCGGCAAGTGTTCCAAGATAATAGCTGTCCGAAAAAATGAAATCAGGATTTATATCTTTAATCAGCTTCAGGAGTTTTGGTCCCCCTAAGATATCCGCGCTTTTAAGGGTTGCTTCAATTGAGCCTGTTAAATCCAGGGCTCCAGCCTTTCCGATCAGCTTTATTTCGGAGGGGATTTCGTGTGCCGAGTATCCTGCTTTTTCAATCATCTCCTTTGAATATCCGTAAGCTCCGAAATACACTTCATGCCCGCCAGCCAGGAATTCCTTTCCGAGCGCGAGACTGCGGCTTGTGTGTCCGAGTCCTTCCCCGCAGATTAAAATCATTATTCTCATTCTTATCCCTCTTTTTCAGAATGTGTTTATTTCCTATCCATTTTTCGCTCGGATTTCTATTTTTTCGGTATTTTTCGTTAGACTTTCTTTTAATCTGTCCTTCAAGAAACTTTCTTACAACTGCAGGCCCGTCAAGTTCTTCTGTGAGTTCCCGCAATCTTCTGGTCTTTTCGTAATATTCTTCTCCTTCCAGAATTTCTCTAATGCAGGCAAGAATAACTTCCGGCCCTGCAAGATAGCTCATTCTTTTCCCGTATCCCTCTTCTTCAAGTACGGTTGCGTTATTTTCCTGTTCGGTATGTTTTTTATCTGGAAAAGAAAGTACCGGGAGCCCGAAAGAGAGACTTTCGAGGATTGTTCCATGTCCTCCTGCAGTGATTACCAGGTCAGAGCCTTTGTAATAAGGAAAAGGATTTTCCGTAAAACCTGTAAATTCAACGTTTTCCGGGATTTTTGAGAATTTTCCGGGAT
>CAYSZA010000294.1:0-3764 GCA_964435275.1 uncultured Methanosarcinales archaeon
ACTTTATTTAAGCTCCTGATAGTCTTTCTTGAAAGCTTTGATATCTCCTGACAGCTACCATACAGACAGTTGTGGAAGCTCAGGTACAGCTGCGAATCGTCTTTTATAATATATTTGTTAGCCTTCTTCTCCCTTTCTTAAAGTTTTTGCAGAATTATTTAAAATAATATGAAGGTTAATATGTCACCTCAGTTTAACATTTAATATTTAGATTATGATTTACATTTACTGTTAATTTGCCCGGTTCCTCAGGCCGGGCTGTCAGCTTCCAGGCAGGGAGACAAAGAGGAAGCTGGATCAGGGGAAACAAATTATAGTGACAAATTTACAATTGATAATCAGAAAGAAAAGGAAGGAGTATACTCATGCAATTGAAGCTGGAACATTTTAATATTAAAATAGGGCAGCACAAAGTGTTATTAAATATTGCCGATGCAAAGGAACTGGGGGTTAATCCGGGAGATAGGGTCCGGATTCGCGGGCACGAGAGCCTTTCCGCTATTGTGGATACTACGGATGATATGGTTCCTCCGGGCACGCTTGGAGTCTTTTTCGAGGTTTACGAGCACTTCCGGGATTGGGATAAGCCGGTTGAGGTTGTTCCGGCGTTCCGTTCAAAATCTTCATCGGTAATCAAGAAAATGATGGATAAAAAACCTGTTGTACAAGATGATATTAAAACGCTCGTAAACGATATCGTGGAGGAAAATCTCAGTGATATCGAACTATCGGCTTTTATAACATCTTCTTATATCCACGGAATGACCGATGACGAGGTCGAATGGTTGACAAGAGCCATGATCGAGAGTGGGGACACGATCGAATTTGATACTCATCCCATAATGGACAAACACTCGATAGGAGGAGTGCCCGGAAACAAGATTTCTCTGCTTGTTGTCCCTATTGTCGCTGCAAACGGGCTTCTTATCCCTAAAACGAGTTCCAGGGCGATAACAGGGGCAGGTGGAACTGCTGACCTTATGGAGGTGCTCTGTCCCGTAGAGTTCAGCTCCCAGGAAGTCAAAGAGATCACAGAAGAAGTCGGGGGTGCGCTTGTCTGGGGCGGAGCCACCAATATTGCACCTGCGGATGACAAGCTCATAAGGGTCGAGTATCCTCTTTCAATTGACCCTTACTACCAGATGCTTGCCTCAATTATGGCAAAAAAGGGAGCTATAGGAGCTGACAATGTGGTAATGGATATCCCTGTCGGGCCAAGTACGAAAGTTCCAACTGTCCAGGAAGGGCAAAAACTTGCAAGAGACCTGATTAACCTCGGGCACAGGCTTGGAATGAACATCGAGTGTGCAATCACCTATGGCTCCTCGCCCATAGGACGAAAAGTCGGGCCTTCGCTTGAGGTCAGGGAAGCTATGAAAGTGCTGGAAAGCATGGAGGGTCCAAATAGCCTCATTGAAAAGAGTGCCGCTCTTGCGGGTATCCTGCTTGAGATGGGAGGTGCGGCTCCAAGAGACCGCGGAAAGGAAGTTGCACTTGAGACATTGAGGAGTGGAAAAGCCCTTGAAAAGATGAAACAGATCATTGAAGCCCAGGGCGGAGATCCGAACATCAAATCGGGTGATATCCAGGTAGGGCAGTATACGGCCGATATCTTTGCTTCTGCAGACGGGTATGTCATCGAATTTGACAATAAATGGATCATTGAGATTGCCAGGCTTGCAGGAGCTCCTAACGACAAGGGAGCCGGGGTTGCCATCCACAAAAAAATGGGTGAGTCAGTCAAAAAAGGTGACTCGATCCTTACGATCTATGCTGAAAAAGAGTTCAAGCTCGAAAATGCATTGACAACGGCCCAGAGAACAAACCCGATAGTTGTTGAGGGCATGCTTCTGAGGAGAATTCCCGGAACTTACGGGTTCCAGTAATCTTCTCTTCTTTTCCAGTGAAATCCTTTAATACCTTGCAGGGTTTTAGCACGACCATGAAAAGGATTGTTTTGCTGCGTCTGGGGCATCGCCCGGAAAGGGATAAAAGAATCACCACCCACGTAGGCTTAACTGCCCGGCTGCTCGGCGCAGAAGGTATGCTTATTGCTTCGGATGACCCCGGAATAGTACAGACGCTTCAGGACGTTGTCAGGCGCTGGGGTGGGGACTTCTATGTTAAGAATAATGTCAATTTTAAGCAGGAAATCAGGGAGTGGAAAGCTGCCGGCGGAAAAGTCTGCCATCTTTCGATGTACGGGGTCAATCTGCCTGGAGTTACTTACGAGCTTAAACGCTGTGACAGGCTTATGATCGTCGTAGGGGCTGAAAAAGTCCCCCCGGAAATTTACCAGCTTGCGGACTGGAATGTTGCAGTTGGAAGTCAGCCTCATTCTGAGGTTGCAGCCGTTGCAATAACTATGGACAGAATTGCAGATGGCGAGCCGCTTGAAAGAGAGTTTCCAAATGCCGAGCTGACAATTGTGCCCGCAGAAAGGGGTAAACAGGTTATAGAAAATACCAGGGACTGAGCCGGGACAAAGGATAAAGCAAAGTCCTTTTTGTTTTTTGGGACCCGATCCCTCAATTTTCCTGAATATTCCTGGCTTAAATTCTTCTGACTTTCTGGGTTAGAACCCTAATTTGACAGAAGCATAAATATTATAATGAATAAATTGGCTCTGTGCTTCTGTTTTCCTCATACAATTGAAGTTTCTTTATTGTATTTTCTAATTTTTGTTATTTTCATTTTCCTGAAAAATTCTATGTCGATACAATACGTTTTTTATAGGACAATACTTTATCAATTAGTAAATTCTGTCAAATTCGGGTTAGAATTCCCCAGAATTCTTATGCTGCCAATTTGTTAGTTTCTCGATCCTTAATTCTTTTATGCGCATTTTAATGGCGGATTTCTTTTAATAATATAATAAACCGCGGTCTAATTTATTATTACGATTTATAAGAAAAATGTTAAATACAAGTTTCACATAGGATACGACGTCTATAAACAGACCAGTTCCTCCTGTTAAAGTAGTGTCCGGATTTCCCGTTTTCATTCTGCCAGAAGGGGATAATAGGTATGAATCCATACGGTTTCCGGAAAGCTGTGTTAAGGCCCGGTACAGGGATGCAGGGGTGGAAACATTTTTTTCGGTAAGTTTTCTCACTTTCCTGTGCATCCTTTCCGGCTATTTTAATCGTCTCTGACGAATAATAACCTGACAAATTTGCCCTTCTCTGAACAAATTTTGTTCTTCAACTGGAAGTTTTTAACTCTTAGTTGAATAATCCTTAGTTCTAATTGAATAATTTTCAGCTCTAATTGAATAACCTTTAGTTCCTGTCTACGTAAGCTCAGTTACGGTTTTTAGCCTTACCAAACATCCCGAGAAACAAACAGAAGTGCATAAATTAAAATAGTAGCAGGAAGTAAGGGTTTGTGACCCTTATGGATTCGGTAACGCAGGAAATATGGCTTATAGCTGGAGGTATAACTTTTCTTATATCCCTCCCACTGTTTTTGAAGCTTTATAAATACAGGCTTCTTTCATATTCCCTGAAGCTTTGCAGCTGGATCTGCGGGATGGCAATCAGTTCGGACAGTCCCTGGGTCAAAATGCTTGTGATGCATCTTGTATTTTCTATTCGACTGCTCATGTACCTTGCTATCGTTTCTCTTGAGCAGGTCGATAAACTAACTGCCAGAGGATTTTTGAAGCATTATTTCTCGGGCACAAGAATTGTCCTTTCTGAACATATACTTTCCTTCCTGAACTCTCCTGAAGGGATTGAAAGGCATATTCTCAGCCTTGACGC
>CAYSZA010000295.1:0-3759 GCA_964435275.1 uncultured Methanosarcinales archaeon
CAAGTGCATAGTTTGCAGCCTCATCCTTTCTTATTTCTCCAAAATAATAAGCCAGGACAGGGTTATTCTCAATCCGTTCCTGGGAGCCTTCCTGCTTTTCAAACCATTCCGCAGCAAGTTCGAAAGCACTCAGACGAAGTTCAAAATGAGACTTATCAGTATTTATGAAAGGGACATTCCTTACGAGTTTTTCGATATCCTTAACTCCGTACAGCTTTTCAATTCGGATAAATGTGGCCGTAATGGGTTTTGGAACTGTTTTTTCGGCGCTATTCCAATAGTTTTTTCGGATGTTCTTAGGGAGATCGTTTACATCCAGTTCTGGATAGCGGTTATAAATCTCTGCGGTCAGCAGTAGTTCTACGATGTCTACTATAGTACCTGACATGTTTTTACCTTTGCGTGCTTGGACTAATCCACTATCAAGTGTTGGGCACTCAAATGCGGTAAGTTCTTAAATCTTTCTTTAAGTTGTTAAACCTAGTAATTGATTTTCTTCAATGATAAAATTTACGAAGCAGCCGGCAGTAAAAGAAAAGACCGGCTGGAGATGATAACTTTATCTAGCAGAAGACGTTATCATCTACTCTATCTCTTTCGAGAATCAGGGCATATTTCGGAAAAAGCTTTTGAAGCCTCCGGAAAATGTCTTACTTTTAGAGAGTGATTGTGAATTCTGGAAATAACCGAACTGTCTCCGTGAGATATACTTTCGTTTCAAAGAGAATACGTTTATTCAGCTTATTTCTGGAATGTCACGGCATTATCAAAACTTCTGCATTATCAGAACTAGTATATTAAAACTATCATTCCTAAGATCTCTCTATCTAAGGAAATCCAGAATTATCCCTAGAGAGGACCATTGCATGACAAGAGAACAGCTCTATTCAGGGAAAGCAAAAACTATCTATAAGACGGACGATCCTGACACCCTTATTGCCGAATTCCGAAACAGTCTGACTGCATTTAACGGAGAAAAGAAAGGGGAAATGGAAAAGAAAGGGTATTACAATGCCCAGATCTCAAGAAAACTCTTTGAGATGCTTGAAGCAAAGGGGATAAAGACTCATTTTGTCGAAATGCTTTCTGACATCGATATGCTTGTGAAGAACGTCGATATAATAAAAATTGAAGTCATTGTCAGGAATATTGCCGCAGGCTCGATTACAAAGAAATACCCCTTGAAAGAAGGTACTGTTTTCAAGTCCCCTGTGCTTGTTTTTGACTTCAAGAGCGACGAATACGGGGATCCCATGCTGAATGATGACATCGCTCTCGCGCTTGGGCTGGCAACAGAAGAAGAACTTACTATGCTTCGGAAACTTGCTCTGAGAATTAACGATCTGCTTGTGCCCTATCTGGACGAAAGAAGCATTATTCTTCCGGACTTCAAGCTGGAGTTCGGAAGGAGAGACGGAGAAATTATCCTTGCAGATGAGATTTCCTGCGATACCTGCCGGTTCTGGGACAAGAACACAGGACAGTCCATGGATAAGGATGTCTTCAGGTTTGACAAAGGCGACATTTCCAAAGCTTACGAAGAAGTTGCCCGGCGTATAGTCCCCGAAATATTCGAATAAACCTGAGAAAAGGTAGGGAGGTGGAGAAGCCTCAAAAAGGCCTTTAAAGCCTTCTTGCCAACTTATTTTTGTTTATATTTTCAGCAAGCAATTTTTTATTTGAGCTATTGATATCTCGAGACTCTTAAGTCTTAAAAAATAAGTCGAGGGTCGTTTGAAAGCGGAAGTCTGAAAGTATCTTTGCCTGCTGCACCCATTCGGCTTGTGGTGTACTTATCCTTCCTGCAAGCTCTGAAACTGCGGTTTCGAGAGAATCGAATTTTTTTGGAGGGTTCCTGAGGGCCTTTCTCATTCCCTCCCTGACGACCCAGACCCCAAGAGGAGCCCAGTAATCCGGAGTAATTTCCCGGAGCACAAAGACCGATGCCTGCTTTCTGATCTCGGTAAGGTACTCAAGTACAGGCAGTCTTGCGGCATAATATCCTCCTGCCAGGGGAGAATATCCTTTCTTTCCTTCATAGCCTTCACTGTCTTCTCCAACCCAGCTTGATTCTCCGGACCAGACTGTTTTTGGGAGCCAGATCTCAATGAGTTCAAAGGAATAAGCCCGCGGAAGGATAAGGACCTCAAAATGATTGCCGAAATGAGTCCCACTAAAAAGCTGAATCTCTGAAATCCAGGGAAAATCCTTTATACGGTCTGCAAACTCCTTTCCTGTCATATCATCCACGGCTGTAATTGACCAGCGCGTTGGCACAATTTTTCTTTCTTTCCCGAGCAGGCCAATGGAGAGCAGGCGTGTAATATGTTCAGCCGGAATATCTCCTTTATATAGTTCAAGCACAGCATCTTTTGCCAGGGCGTCAGTGTCATAGACAAGATAATCCACTTTTTTCGGGACTTTTGGGTTTTCTGCAAGCTCAAAGTTCTTTACAAGCCCCGAAGGGCCCATAGGTGTGAGTACGGCATCGAATTTTAGTTCCTGCTTAGGGGCTTTAAAAAACCAGGCTTCAGTATCCACAGGCTTTCTGGAGAGGGCAAGTTCCTGAGCCTTTACAAGAAGAGGATTTTCTTTACTGCAGGCATCTTTCACATGGAAGTTAGTGTTTGCCCTTACCATTCGAGAACGCAGGGAGATAATATCCTCAATCTGCATGTTTGCCCATGCTGAGGGCTCTTCAAAAATCGAGGCTTCGCTCTCCTTTGCCAGAGGTGGAATAAGCGGGCCTGCCGAAACCCTGGGGTAACCGTAGCTTCCGACAAAAATAGCGGGGGGAGACGCTCCAAAAACCGAATCTCCTGAGATTACAGGAGCAATCGATTGCAAGGACTTGAATTTTTCAAGGATTGGGCAACGGGGGCGCCCGCAAAGTCCTTTTCCTTTACATTTAATACATAGTGTACCATTCACTTTAAATCCATGTCCTCGCACATGATACAGGCTTTAACTTCAGGAGCGTTCCTGTATAACCAGCCGGATTTCTGAACAAAACTGCAGATGCCGCACATGCCTTTTGTCTTTTCCTGAGAAGATAGATTCGGACTTAGAAGCACTGATGCAAACTTCCGAATCTCGTTCTGGGTCTCCTCGGAAAAACCAACTTCAGCCCCGCGTTTTTCACTCACATACTGGGATACCGCAGCCCTTGAGAGTTCCAGGATGTCCGCTACATCCTGCTGCGTGCACCCATGCTCAAAAATCATTGTTCTGGAAAGTTCCGCACGAATTGCAGGCAGGACTTTCTGTACCATAACTTCACATGTTGTTTTCATGGGAGACCAACACCCTCATAAATAAGTAAACATTACGAGATATACTCTTTTACCTATTATATATCTGCATATTTTTGTTTTTCTAGTAGAGCATGTCTCCCTAAGGATATAGAAAACGCATGCTACCGAAAATGTTTGAAAAAATGTATATAATTCCGGACTTGAAAATACTATTACTTTTCTCAGGCCCGGTTTATCCTTAGAGACGGGTCAGAATTCAGTTTTTGATCTGTTCAGCAGAGAAACCCTTTTCCATGAGGACTTCTTTCATGCGGGCCAGGTGATTACCCTGAAGTTCCACAGTATTTCCTTTTACCGTACCGCCGCATGCAAACTTTGATTTAAGATAAGTGGACAGTTCGTGAAGATCTATTTCACTTGCGTCGAAACCTTCTACAACGGTAACTTCTTTTCCGTATCTTCTTCTGTTAACTTTTACAGTAATTCTCTGTTGCTCTTTTGCAAC
>CAYSZA010000296.1:0-3749 GCA_964435275.1 uncultured Methanosarcinales archaeon
CATTTGTGACTCGATACTCTCGAAAAAAGCTCACTGCTATTCCCCATAAGTCAGTGCTCTTAACCCAGTTCATCGCTAAAACATGTAAATCAGTATCCTTGAGCGAACCGAGGAAAAAGGACCGCATGTTTTTGCGATTACATCATAATTAAAGAAAATCATAAATTTTCTGATCTCGAGACGCAATAAGGGTGAAGTGAAATTAGAACGGGAAAATTAATAAAATTAGTGTGAGAGGTGCGATTCAAACGCATGAACTCCTAAGAGAATAGGCTCTGGACCTATCGCCTTTGGCCTGGCTGGGCAATCCTCTCATATCGGTATATACATTGATAAAATATATTCCTATATATGAAAAAAAGTCCGTTATTTTTGATATTACAAAGAAAAAATTTTCTATTCTCTTATCCAAAGAAAATTAAAGAGCGTTTTCTATCAATTCTTTTTCCAAACTTAATGATAATATTCATTCTAAAGCGCACTTAGGCATAATGAACAATCAAATATTTATATAAATTAAAATATAATATTCTGCTGTTAGTGATTACTGAAAAATAGTAAAGAAACTCATGGTCACAAAAAGAATCCTAAGGGGAAGTATGAAAGAGAAGACGGAGCAAATCCCAGCAACGAATCCAAATCCTGTTCTAACCATAGAAAACGATGGTACGGTTATTTACTCAAATGAGGGAGGTGAGCCATTATTACACGAATGGGGTGTAAGAGTAGGAAAGAAACTCCCTTCGAGTATCGTAGATCTTATGCAAAGGGTAATTTCCCGAAAAAGCCCTGAGAAAATGGAAGTTAAAGCGGGAAACAGAGTATATCTGGTTGTTTTTTCTCCCTTACCAGAACAAGAGTGTGTAAACGTTTCTGGGTTCGATATAAGTGATCAGAAAGAGCCTGAGAAAGGTTCCGAGTCAAAAAATGAAAGACATGCAGGAGGAACAGGAATTGATGCCACCGACCACGTACACGCAGAGGAGGCATTGCGGGAGAGCAGGGCGAGGATCGAAAGTATCTTCCGGAGCTCTCCAGTCGGCATTGGTGTAGTAGTCAACCGTATGATCAAGGAAGCTAATGAGCGGCTCTGCGAGATAACGGGCTACTCGAGGGAAGAGCTGCTGGGCAAGAGCGCTCTAATGCTGTATCCGACAGATGAGGAGTACGAGCGTGTGGGCTGGGTCAAATATAGCATGATTGGGGAGCGCGGCGCTGGCTACGTGGAGACCCGCTGGCAGCGAAAGGACGGCTCCGTTATTGATATCCTCCTGAGCTCGGCACCCATAGTCTCAGGAGACCTGTCTGGAGAAATAACGTTCACTGCCCTGGATATCACCGATCGAAAGCGGGCTGAGGAATCTCTTAAGAAAGCATATGACCGTTTAGAAGAAAAAGTTAAAGAGCGTACAGAAGAGCTTGAGAAAGCTTATAAATCGTTGAAAGAAAGTGAAAAAGGTCTAGCTGAAGCTCAAAGAATGGCTCATATTGGAAATTTGAATTGGGATCTTGTAACTGGTGAAGTATACTGGTCTGATGAAATGTATCGTATTTTCAGGCTTAATCCCCAAGAATCAGATAGAATTTACGAAAAATTTCTAAGTCATGTGCATCCTGAAGACCGGGATATTGTAGATAATTCCTTTAAAAATTGTCTAAATGGAGAACCCATTGAAGGTGACTATAGAATAATCTTACCTGATGGGGAGGAACGTGTATTAAGTACACACTTAGAGGTCATTTTTGATGAAAGAAAAAATCCTGTAAGAATTAGAGGGACATTTCAGGACATTACAGAACGTAAAAGAGCAGAAGAAGTGGTGATAGCGAGTGAAGCCCGGTACAAAGACCTGTTCGTTGCAATATCAAGCGGTGTAGCCGTATATGATGTTATTGATGATGGAAGCGATTTTGTCTTTAAGGATATTAATCCTGCTGGCGAACGTATCGATAATGTCCGACGTGAAGATATTATTGGAAAGAGCCTCTATGAACTTTTCCCCAATGTAGGTGAAATCGGACTTGATGCAGTGTTCAGGCGGGTATGGAATACAGGCAGACCCGAGTTCTTTCCCTTGACAATGTATAAAGATACGAGAATCTCCCTTTGTGTAACAAATTACATATACAGACTACCTTCTGGCGAGCTAGTAGCTTTGTTTGATGACATTACAGAGCGCAAAAAAGCAGAAGAAGCTCTGACAATTATCGAAACTGCCCGAAAAAAGGAGATCCATCATAGAATTAAGAACAACCTGCAGGTAATATCATCTCTTCTGGATTTACAGGCTGAACAATTCAATAATAGGGATAGTATTAGAAACTCAGAAGTCCTGAATGCCTTCAGGGAGAGTCAAGATAGAGTAATATCCATGGCTCTTATACACGAGGAACTGTATAGAGGCAGTGGGTTCGAAACTTTGAACTTCTCGTCATATATTAAAGAACTTGCTGAGAACCTTCTCAAAACCTACAGTATCGGAAATATAGGTATCAGCTTAAAAATGGATCTGGGGGAAGCTGCATTCTTTAACATAGATATTGCTGTCCCGTTGGGGATCATAATTAATGAACTTGTTTCTAACTCCCTAAAGCACGCATTTAAAGAGATAGACAATGGAGAAATTCAAATCAAACTCCATAGAGAAGAAAAAATGGAATGCGAAAATGGGGACTGTAATACTGTTTTCGTTCTGACAGTCTCAGATAATGGGATAGGTATACCTGAAGACTTTGATATTGAAAAAATCGATAGCCTGGGGCTCCAGCTTGTAACTACACTTGTAGAGCAGTTAGATGGAAAACTTGAACTGAAAGGGAATAATGGTACTGAGTTCACTATAAGGTTCAGAGTGATAGAAAATAACAATCAGGCATTTTCATAGCAACTAGCTGATTTATGAGCCAGCCTGCCCACAAATACCCCTTCGTA
The DNA here is from genome assembly GCA_964435275.1 of uncultured Methanosarcinales archaeon. Classification (GTDB taxonomy): domain Archaea; phylum Halobacteriota; class Methanosarcinia; order Methanosarcinales; family Methanosarcinaceae; genus Methanosarcina. The sequence goes on from CAYSZA010000296.1 coordinate 2,933, forward strand.
AGATGGATTTTAAGTCCGTCTTCGTTTACCTGGTTCTGCTACAGCTCAAAGCAGATGAAAATGGTAAAAATTGAGCAAAAATACGAGTTAATAAGAAATTAATGCGAGGGGTGCGATTCGAACGCCCGAACTCCTACGAGAATAGGCTCTGAACCTATCGCCTTTGATCTGGCTGGACAACTCTCGAATATTTAAGGACATATACGAAATACCGAAAAGTCAACGTGAATCACAAACACAGACTTATAGATAAGCTTTCCATTTTCTTCAAGTATATGTTTTTTAATTCGGGCAGATAATAAAATGGCTTAGTGGGCTTAGAAAGTCTACTTTTGTGAATGGAACCTTTTTGCTGTGAAGAAAAGAAAAAGTAAAAAATTCTGATCTTAAATGTATTTTTAGAGCCTATCCAAAAAGTGTTCTGACCTAATGTAAAACACAACCAGAACACATAATCGATAACCGTAGACAAATCATAACTTTCATTTGTCATCGTTCTTCCGGATAGGCTTTTAGTGGAAAAAATCTGGAATAAATTTATCCAGCTATTCAAGGTTTATCCTTTATCTTGACTCTCCCTTCATATGTTTTCCTTTAAATTCCTGAGCGACATCTGCAGCGTTGTTATATGTCCTATCAGGAAGTTCCTGCAAGCCAGAAACTATGTCGCTGCTTGCATTTTTACTCTGAGCGTACTGAATGAGTTCATTCTTACTTTTCGGAAAATCAATACCTTTCAGTGCATGTTCAACATCAGCCATACTTGCTCTCATCTTTTTCCCCCTTTATTTTGAGTTCGTCTTCAATATTATATAAA
>CAYSZA010000297.1:0-3746 GCA_964435275.1 uncultured Methanosarcinales archaeon
GGCAATTTTTATCCTGTCTTTACCTGCCGCTGGTATTCCCCCAATAAGCTCAAAAAAACTACAAGATACTGCTTTAAAACATAGCTTTGAAATGTTACCATCAAGTGCTAATTTTCAAGTGTTATTTTCAAGTACTGACTTAGATACTGATTTTAAACACTGATTTCAAATACTGGTTTCGAATATTACTCTCAAGTATCGATCTCATGTACTGATTTAAACACATCTTCCCAATTTCCCCAGAACCTCGCAGTTCTCAAAATCAGTTTCCAGAGTATAACCTTATAGAGTATAAGGAATGAAAACTGTGATGCCTGTTATTGTATGCAAAAAATACTATAAAAAGCGTTTTACAAAAAATAAAACCAATGTTAGTTTGTACACGCTCTTTAAGGCTGACGTTCTCTCTCAGTCCTGCTTTATGATCGGTTCAGCCTGAAGCCAGATTTCTTTCGGCTTAGAGGTTAATCGAGAGCACCAGTAAGAGGTGAACTACTACAAACACAGGCACCAGGAATTTGAACATGGGATTCTGCGTCTTATGCCTGAAATGCTGCATCCCGAACAATGCACCAATAGGCCCGAAGAAAGAAGCAATTAACAGGCTCTGTTCGGAGATTCTCCACATTGCCTTTTTTGCCTTGAATTTATCCATTCCGTACAGAATATAAGAAGCTGCATTAAGAACAGCATAAATTATAGGGAAAAGAAGATATACGGTCTCTGTCATGGGAAGGAATTTTCCTTAATAATAATTAAACGCTGTGATATTTATTCGGTTAAGTTGATCTTCCTCAGATCAGTATAAATTAGACTACTGAATAGAGACTACAAAAGTCAGCCAGATAAAAATGTTCAGGTAAAGAGGGTTTTTAATGAGCATAAGCCAGAGTGAAAGCAAACCAGGGCAAAAAAATGATAACAGTATCCACAGAAGTTTGATATTTCCTCCACTCTTCGTCTTGAAGGTAGGCCGTTACCTCCCAACTCTTGTCCTGATAGGGCTGGCTGTTAATCTTATTCTTCCGCAGCTTGCTTCAGTTGAAGCATCCCTTCATGTTATCAAAACAATGACTCCTTGGGCTGTGTTACTGGCTGCTGCTGGCCAGGGTATCAGTTACCTGGGAGGAGGTTACCTTATAAATTCAGTAGTGGCAAAAGTAAATCAGAATATCCAGATCTTAAAAGGGGCTGCAATAATACTGGCAGCTTCAAGCATAGGCATGCTGGCTGGAGGTCCTTTCGGAAACGCTGCTGCAACTTATCGCTGGGTACGAAAATACGGTGTCAGCGCCGAGGGTGCAGGGCTTGCGGGAACCCTGCCGACTATTTTTAACAATATGATCTTAACGATACTGGCCATAGCCGGAATCCTGCACCTTCTGGTGGTCCACAGCCTTTCTCCTGTACAGTTCTCCGCTTTTGTTCTAATTCTTACCTTACTTGGCCTAGGCTTTGCAGCAATACGCTGGGGGACAAAAAATCAGGCAGGCTTCACACTCATCATTGTCAGGATGGCGGCTTACTTTGCCCGACTCTTGCATAAACCCTACACGCCTGCCCCAACTGAGATCTCAGTAAGCCGGTTTTTTGCAGCTCTTGAAATGTCAGGCAAAGGAGGCTGGCAGCGCCCTTTTTTGGGGGCTGCAATTTATACACTTTCTGATATGCTGACTCTTTACTTCTTCTTCATAGCCGCAGGGTATCCAGTGGGGCCAGAGGTTCTGGTTGTTGGATATGGGCTCCCCCTCCTCTTGGGGAAAATGGCCTTTCTCCTGCCCGGGGGAATCGGCGTTGTGGAGAGCACGATGGCTGCTCTTTACACAGGCCTGGGGGTGCAAGGTTCAATTGCTGTCGTTGTCGTACTCAGCTACAGGGTATTTTCGTTCTGGATTCCGACACTGATAGGATTCCCAATAGCGTTTTATCTCCAGAGAACATGAAGTTAAGGGAGTATAAAATCAAGATAGAAAATGAAGTTAAGAGAACATAAAATCAAGATAGAACGCGAAGTAAATCTTCAGCATAGTTATACTTCCAGGCTGCGGAGAATTTTGGACGAAACCGCAAACCCCATGCAGGTGTCCAGGGTTGCCGAGGACATCATCCCTATTACCTTCCCTCCCTGCACGATAGGAGAACCGCTATCCTCTGGAGCCGGCATATCGTGGCACTGGAAGCCCAGAAAAAGCAGTGAAGCCCCGGAGTTAACCACCCTGCAGTAATGAATAGTACGGGTATCATTAATAAGCTCAGCCAGTTCCAGTTCAGCCGGGATGCCAAATTCCGTGATCTCAACCTCGCTGCTAGGAGGAAGCTCTATCAGGACTAAATCATAGTCTTTCAAAACTTTTGTAACAGCCAGTTTCGTTCTGTTAACTGTCAAACGGTCTCCTTCTCCCCGGAGGATATGCGAAACCGTAATCATGTAAAGTACTCCTTTGAGCGAAATAACCGCGCCAATAGTACCACGTTTTCCATTGTGAAAAAAAGAACTGCCTGCTTTTATCATAAGCTTGCATCAGCCTGCCGGTTTCAGTTTAAGGAGGGTTTATGAGATTTCGGGGTTTACATTAAATTGTGCTTCAATTATATTTAGTATTATATATGCTGATGTATACTGAGGAAAGGCACTTCTCATTCTGATAATTTATAATTGAAGGTATTTCTACTTGCTGAGGGAAACTGCCATATTTTATTCCGCATCGCTATCCATCACAAGATCAAAAGGGATCTACTGTGATACCCATTGCACGAAATATACAAAGGGTAATAAAAATTGTCAGAGTAAGGGAGCCTGATGCACCGATTTTCTTTTTTATAGCATCTGCAATTAAAGGAATCGATGTAATTCCCATCAGAATTGAAAATATTCCTGCAAGAACCTCGTCAATAAACAGACATACCAGACCTGAAAACAAGAAAAGAAGACTAATTATATACTTAATGGCATTTGTTAATAATCTAATTTTATCCCGTTTATATCCTTCAGGATTATCTTTTCCTTCCATGCTATCACAATAGAAGATTAAGAAATAAAGTATAAAGTTGTATTCTTTTATTAGTGATATCAGATCATTTGACGAAAGCCTTAACTCTTTGAGTGTGAACTTTGTATCACAATTCTCAAGAAATAAGGCAAAAGAGGTGAAAATTTCTCACTCTGATCGGAAGAAATAAGGTCTCCTAAGGGAACTTTGCATTATACGAAACCGAAAGTCAAAAGTTAATAGTTCTCTCATCTTTCAGCTATGTTTTAGAATCTGGGGCCTACTGTGTCTACTTTGATCTACCTCTATTTTTTACAGGTTCTGAAGAATATTAGACGAGATTGCAGTTCCCGTGCAGTTATTAAGCGTCACCGAGGATATAAGCCCTATTACCTTCCCTGCCTGCACGATCGGCGAACCGCTATCCCCCGGTTCAGGCATATCAAAGCGCCGAAAGCTCAGATAAACCAGTGAGGCTCAGACATTAATGACCCTGCACCGGATGGTATGAGTCTCATTAATAAGCTCGGCTTGCTCCAGTACAGCCGGGCTGCCAAATCTCGTGATTTCATCCGCACTGTCAGGAGGAAGTTTTATCAGGGCTAAATCATAGTTTTTCAAAATTTTTGTAACCGCGAGTTTGATTCCATCAACTGTTAGGTAATCTCCTTCCCCCCGGAATATGTGAGAAACCGTAACTATGTAAGGCGATCCTTTGAACGAGATAACAGCTCCGACAATACAGCGTTCGCCACT
>CAYSZA010000298.1:0-3731 GCA_964435275.1 uncultured Methanosarcinales archaeon
GGTGAGAATATAAAGGAAGCGTTTTTAATTTAGCAGGATAAATTACTGAGGTAGGTGAACCGGATATGAGAATAGCAGTTTGCGGGAAAGGAGGAAGCGGAAAAAGTACGATTTCGGCTCTTCTGGCAAAGGAAATGGCGAAAACGAAAAATGTGCTCGTGCTTGACATTGACGAGTCAAATTACGGGCTGCACAGCCAGTTAGGAATGGCAGCTCCACGCGATCTTATGGAATACTTCGGAGGGAAGAAGGGTTTTAAAGAAAAGCAGAAAACTCCTAAAACCACCCAGTTCTGGGGGCTTGCAGCAAATGGGGGTACCGAAGGGCAGCCAACGCAGCAGCAGTCCCGGTTTTTTAAAAACCGGTGGAGCTTTTCCGCCCTTCCACCGGAATTTGTAGAAGAAAAGGAAGGGGTCAGGCTGATGGCGGTTGGCAAAATCCATGATTTCGGAGAGGGTTGCGCCTGTCCAATGGGAGTTTTGACAAGGGAGTTTCTGGAAAACCTTGACCTGGGAAAGGACGACATCGTAATCGTGGATACCGAGGCCGGCACAGAGCATTTCGGACGTGGAGTTGATAAGGACTTTGACCTCATCCTCGTAGTTGTGGATCCTTCCTATGAGTCCCTCAAGCTTTCAAAAAAATTTGATGAATTCGGGGCACAGTGCGGGTGCAGGGTCTACTTTGTGCTTAATAAGGTTGAACCGGATATAAGGGAAGAAATGCTGGCTGCGGTAAATTATTTGAATGTGGTGGCCGAGATCCCGGAAAAAAGAGAGATTTTCAAAGCTTCCCTTAAAGGTGAAGAACTTGATTTCGAGCTGCACGAAATCAAAAAGCTTGCAGAGTTCCTTGCAAGGAACTGAATTACTATAGCTGAATTCCTTATGACTGAGTTACTTATAACTGTATCACTTATCTATGAGTTGGGTAGCTAGTAAACTTTCTTCGGTTTCGCTATTTCCCTTCTCATTTAAAAGGTGATTTTAAGTCTATATTTGTCAAAAATTATGAACTCGGTTGTTCTCGTTTTTTATTGCGTGTCAACTGGTAACGTAAGAGGAAAACTCCAGGGCACTTATCCGAAAGTATATTATTGATCGTGTTATTTGAATAATGCAAAAGTTTACCTGGTCTCGGGCAGCAGGTCTGGTTTGCTGGGCTGTCCTTATTGAACTTCAAATTTGCTGTCATCTTGAGAAGAGCGGTCATATTTGCTAACACAAATCAACAAGAATATATTTTACCTGTTATTATAGCAAGATTTTTTTCTGTTTAAATGCTGGAGACAAAAATTATGACAATGCGTGAGTACATGCTTGGAAACGTGGCAATTGCCCGCGGACTGCTTGAAGGCGGTGTGCAGGTTATTGCAGGCTATCCCGGAACTCCGTCTTCGGAGATTATAGATACGCTTGCAGGCCAGGAAGACAGGGATTACCATATAGAATGGTCGGTTAATGAAAAGGTTGCGATGGAAGTTGCAGTCGGAGCTGCCTGGACAGGTGTTCGTTCTGTAGTGACAATGAAACATGTCGGGCTAAATGTTGCAGCCGACCCCTTTATGACACTTGCATATGCAGGGACTAAAGGAGGGCTGATTGCAATCGTTGCCGATGACCCTTCATGCCACTCCTCCCAGAATGAGCAGGATACACGGCGCTATGCCCAGTTCGCTCTTGTTCCCTGTTTTGATCCTTCAAACCCCCAGGAAGCAAAGGATATGCTTCCTTATGCCTTCGAGCTTTCCGAAAAGTTCGAAGTTCCTGTGATTTTTCGGCCTACGACCCGAATTTCGCACGGGAAATCGGATATCGAACTCGGATCGATCACCGTAGAAAAACGGGCCCCTCATTTTGAAAAACTTCTGGATCGCTGGGTCATGCTCCCGAAGAACGCCCGCCTACGCCACACTCATCTCCTCTCTATTCAGCAGTCCATTGAGGATACCCTTGCCGAGTCTCCCTGGAATTCCCTTGAGCTGAAACCCGATGCAAAACTGGGGGTAATAGGTGCAGGCATTGCCGCAATCTATGCAAAAGAGGCGCTTGTGGAGCTCGGAATTGAGGTTTCTTTCCTTAAAATTGGAACTTATCCGGTTCCAAGAAAGTTGATTATCGAGCTGCTTAAAACCGTGGATGCCGTACTTGTATTTGAAGAACTTGAACCTGTCGTGGAAGAACAGGTAAAGATGATCGCACAGGAAGCCGGGATTGAAGTTTCGGTACTCGGAAAAGCTAACGGCTTTGTGCCGAGGGAAGGGGAACTGGACGTAAGTGCCTTCCTTGAGGCTCTTAAGAAGACCTTCGACCTTGAGATTGAACCCGAACCTTCAGGCTCAACTCTTGAGCTTGCTGCCCGCCCGCCTGCTCTCTGTGCAGGCTGTTCTCACAGGGCAACCTTTTACTCAATGAAAAAGGTCTTTGGAAACGATGCTATCTACCCCAGCGACATCGGCTGTTATACCCTCGGGATCCAGAGCGGGACTGTCGAGACCACACTTTGCATGGGCTCAAGCATCAGTATTGCCTCAGGGCTTTACCATGCAGGAGAAAAGCGCCCTATCTGCTGTTCAATAGGGGACTCGACCTTTTTCCATACAGGCATGAATTCGCTCCTGAATGCGATTGTCAATAAGGCAAATATCACGGTTACCATCCTGGACAATCGTATTACAGCCATGACCGGTCATCAGCCGAATCCGGGGGTTGGCTTTACAGTAACAGGAGAGACAACTGTACAGGTCTCGCTCGCAGAGCTTTGCAAAGCAATGGGCGCCGAATTCGTATCGGTTGTCAACCCTTACAGGCTTGAAGAAACCCAGGAAGCTTTTAAAGCAGCAAAAGAGTTTGAAGGCACAGCTGTGGTTATTGCCAGGCAGCCCTGTGTGATCTCAGGGAAAAGGGCAGGTATGCGCCGGGTTCCTTATGCAGTTGACCCGGAAAAATGCGAAGGCTGCAAGCAGTGTGTGAAGTTCGGCTGCCCTGCAATTGAATTCGATGAGGAAAACAAATGTGCTGTGATTACGTCACTTTGCAGCGGATGCGAGGTCTGCGCCCAGATCTGTAAGTTTGAAGCTATCCAGGAGGTGAAGCGATGAACCAGGTTGAGCAAAAGAAATTCGACCTCCTTATTACTGGAGTAGGAGGACAGGGTGCAATCCTTGCCTCGGACATTATCGGAAAAGCTGCAGTTGCGGCAGGGCTTCCTATCCGGGCTGCGGAAACTCACGGCATGGCCCAGCGCGGGGGCTCGGTTGTAAACCATATCAGGGTAGGAGGAAATTATGGGTCAATGATCCCTAAAAAAGGTGCGGATCTCATGCTTGCCCTTGAGCCAATGGAAGCAGTCCGATATCTGGATTTCCTGAAGGACGGCGGAATTATTATAGTAAACACGCAGCCCGTACTTCCTGTAACTGTTACGTCAGGCATTGCGAAATATCCAGAAGTTTCGGACATTCTTGATGTCCTTTCTGAAAAATATATAGTCAAAGCCTTCAACGCTGATGAACTGGCGTTTGAAGCCGGAAGCAGGCTTGCAATGAATGTGGTAATGGTAGGCGCAGTTTCTGGCTACCTTCCTATTCAAAAGGAGCTCCTTCTTGAAAGCGTGAAAGCCCTCGTGCCGCAGAAAACAATTGAAGTAAATCTCAGGGCCTTTGAAGCGGGAAGGCAAAAAGTAGACGAAAGCTAAACCTCAAACTTTTTAGAAAAAAGTTTGATCAAAAA
>CAYSZA010000299.1:0-3720 GCA_964435275.1 uncultured Methanosarcinales archaeon
GGCTTGCGTTTTTGATCAAACTTTTTTTGAAAAAGTTTGCGATCAAACCTTTTTTTGAAAAGGCTTGCGGCAGGTTCCTCAAAAGATGTTAAAAGAGCGCAACAACTTTAAAAAGAATGATTGCGCCAAAGGAAAACAGCAGTGGAACAATTCCCATATTTAGAGAAACTTTCACAGTGTTTTCCCAATGCTTTGAAGCCGGGAGGAAATCCCTGAGCAAAAGCAGCAAAAGTAAAACTGCCGTAGCTACAGATGCACCATCAGGAATTCCTGGTATTACGGTCGCCATTGAGAGCGCATCTGAAGATACCGAATTAGATGTAATTAAACTTGTAAGCGTAGTTAGAACTCCTCTAGTTGGTTAGCGTATTTAAGAAACAAATATGCAATAAGATATAAAAATCCTCCTCATACAATTGACAAGGGTTAAGAGAAGAATACTAAACTGGAACTCCGGAGAAAGGTAAAATGTCATTTTAATAGATAACTGAAAAACTGCGACTCAGATTCGCAACCGAAAGAAAGTAAACTTATAACCGTAGATGCCTGCTGAAATCTGAAAAGAGGGAGACTTCCTCATCTAGCGAATTTCTTGATTAAACAATACTTAATTTTTAGCAGTCTGAGACAAGAGATTGAGCTTTAAAAAATAAACAGCGAATATTGGGGTTTATCTTTTTCAGCGCAGGTATCGCTTTAAGATTGAGTTAAAGATAGGAATTAAAATTAGAGGGATACAAATTAGTTTCAGGCTAATGTATGTAATTTACCTGATTTACGAGACATTTACCCAATAATAGGTGTTTCCACTGTTTAAACACTGGAATTCATGTTTGTGAAATTATTTAATATGTATAAAACAATAATAACATTGTAAGTAACAGTTAAACATATATTGTAAAATTCTGAGTTCGAAAAAAATCTGAACTGGAGAAATTGCGAGAAAAGCAAAGAAAAGAAGAGAGATAAACCAAATCACTTAAGTAATTACAAACTATATTCAACTAAAAAATTAAGATAGTAAGAAAGTCAATGGAGTAAATATGGGAAAAGTAATAGCAATCAACTTGATTCTCCTTAAGAGTGGGAATTAGCTAGACAATAAGGAACGTGAGACGAAAAGCTGCACTAGATTATATAAAAAATAGGCAGATGAATCATACTCCAACAGAAAGTTTGCCTGGTCAAATGTAAAACCAGAAAAACGGGGGGAACAATGAGCTTTACTGAATTTAAAATTCACAATTCTTCTAAAATATACGGTACTTCTGTAATCGGGAAAGACACAGTAATACTGGAAAATGTGATTCTGGGATACCCTGAACACAGGATCCTGATGGAAATCTTGAAGCAGAATGTTGAAATTGAAGACTTTGATTTTCCAGGGTGTACAATAGGCCCTAATTCGATTATAAGGGCTGGATCAACGATATTTTCCAATGTAAAAACCGGAAAAAACTTCAAAACGGGACATAATGTAATGATCAGAGAAAACACTGAAATCGGCAGCAATGTCCTTATCGGAACCAATGTGATCATAGATGGACATGTGAAGATAGGAAGTAATGTCAGCATTCAGGGCAATGTTTACATTCCAACCAATGTTGTTATTGAGGATAACGTATTCATCGGGCCCTGTGCGGTTTTGGCCAATGATAAATATCCTATTCGAAAGGCGTACGAACTGAAGGGTCCTGTCTTGAGAAAAGGTGCATCTATAGGTGCAAACGCCACCCTGCTTCCAGATGTCGAAATAGGGGAGGGGGCAATGGTTGCAGGAGGGGCACTTGTGACGAAAAACGTGCCTGCATGGAAGCTTGCGGTCGGAGTGCCTGCAAGAATACAAGAACTTCCCAAAGATTTAAAGGAATTGAATAGAATATAAACCTAACAGAAAACCAAGGTTAAGTAAAAAATTACATTGAGATTTAAAAGAGGTCTTAAAATGATCCCAATTGCCAAGCCCCTGCTGGGTAAGGAAGAAATTAACGCAGTAACAGAGGTTCTGAGCTCAGGCATGATTGCACAGGGCCCGAAAGTCGAGGAGTTTGAGCTTGCTTTTGCTGAATATACCGGTTGTGGATACGCAGCCGCTGTAAACTCTGGCACTGCAGCCCTGCACATTGCGCTTCTTGCTCATGGCGTAGGAAAAGGAGATGAAGTGATTACAAGTCCCTTCAGTTTCATTGCAACAGCAAATAGTATCCTTTATACCGGGGCAAAACCTGTTTTTGCAGACATAGAATCAGATACTTATAACATAGATCCTGAGAAAATTCAGGAGAAGATCACTCCAAAAACCAGAGCTATTATGCCTGTCCACCTTTACGGGCACCCTGCAGATATGAGAGCGATAATGGAAATTGCAAATGATAATAAGCTTATTGTAATTGAGGATGCCTGCCAGTCCCACGGTGCAGAGTGCCTTGGAAAAAAGGTAGGTAGTTTTGGAACAGGAGCATTCAGCTTTTACCCTACTAAAAATATGACAACCAGCGAAGGCGGGATGCTCACAACCGACGAAAAGGAAATTGCAGAGAAGGCAAAAATGATCAGGGCTCATGGCTCAAAAGTCCGCTATCTGCATGAAGTGCTGGGCTTCAATCTGCGGATGACAGATATTGCAGCTGCAATCGGGCTTGTACAGCTTGGGAAGCTAGACGGCTTTACCGCAACTAGGCAGAAAAATGCAGAAGTACTATCGTCAGGGTTAAAAGGGATATCTGGAATTGTGCCTCCAGTTACAAAAGGTGATTGTACCCACGTGTTCCACCAATATACGATCAGAGCAGAGAAGAGGGATCAACTGGCAGCATTCCTGAAAGAAAAGGAAATAGGAACAGGAATCCACTATCCTATATCCATTCATAAACAACCTGTTTACAGGGAACTTGGATACAGGGATTCCTTGCCGGTCTCAGAAAAGGCAACAGAAGAGGTTCTTTCTCTCCCTGTACATCCCTCATTGTCCAGAACCGATCTGCAGGAAATAGTCGAAGCAACCAAAGAATTTTATGCAAAGGATTGAGTAGTTTTCCAGCCACTGCATTCTCAGAACAGGAAGTGAGATTTTGATCAGAGTAGGAGTAATAGGTACAGGTGCGATGGGGCAGAACCACGTAAGGATTTACAGTGAAATGAATGGTGTGGAACTCGCCGGAATCTCAGATGTAGACCAGAAGCGTGTTGAAGCAATGGCTACGCAGTTTAAGACAAAAGCCTTTACAGATTATAAGAAAATGTTCGCTGAAGGGCTCGATGCGGTGAGTGTAGTTGTGCCCACCAAGCTACATAAGCAGGTCGTACTTGATGCTCTTGACGCAGGGATACATGTCCTTGTGGAAAAGCCGATTGCAGATACTACTGAAAACGCGGATCTGATGATAGCAGCTGCAAAAAAAGCGGGAAAAATCCTTATGGTTGGGCATATCGAACGGTTTAATCCCGCAGTCATAAAGCTCAAAGAGATTATAAGTTCAGGTATTCTGGGAAAAATAGTTTCAATCTCGACCAAACGAGTCGGACCATACAACCCGAGAATCAGAGACGTGGGAGTAATCCTGGATATTGGCGTTCATGATATAGATGTGATCTCATACCTTTACGGCAAGAAAATAAATAGTGTTTATGCAATTGCAGGCGCAGATATTCACTCGTTTGAAGACCATGCCTCAATTATCCTGCGTATGGACCATAACTTTGCAGGAGTTGTGGAAACAA
>CAYSZA010000300.1:0-3694 GCA_964435275.1 uncultured Methanosarcinales archaeon
CAAGTTCAGGGGTAAGAATTTCCATTGCATTGCTCATTGCTTTTCCGGACATCATAATTTGAGGCAGAAATACTTCGGCGGCTTCGAACCTGTCACCGACAATCTTCATTCCAACGGAAAGGCCATTTGTAATAATATCAATAGCCGGGATTCCCGCGTCAAGGGCTTCCTGGGTTAATTGTGCAATGCCTGCGACGTTCTGATTTACGATTGCATCGCGTAGCTTGTCAAATATCTCTTGGTTTGCCATTTTGTAAACCTCCACTGAAACTCACGGTTCTGTGCAGTATTGTTGGGCAGTACAATGTCTCCGACAACCTTCTCGCAAAGGTTTTGTGCTTGAGTACAGACCCAGGCTCCGCTAACTAAAAAAAGAGCATTTGCATGGGGTTCTCAATTTATGGTCAGATCCTTGCTGCCTTACATTTTTCAGCCATTAGGCGCGAGGAAATGTCTTCACGAATCTTCGAATTGTCTACAGCCGGAATTATTCACTGCCATTTGCCATTTTATCCGAACAGGTTCGGATTTTTTGTGAATAAATTCTTTTTTCCTGACATTGTTACTTGGGAAATTTATTTGTCGGGAACTGCAAACTCCCAGTCGAACTAGTAGCTCATATCCCAATTTTCCCAACAGTATCCTGTTGGAACTGCCTGGAATTGACCTGAATATTCAGATACAATCCCTAAAGACAGATTGAAATTATAGTATATAAACGAATACTGTATTTTTTGATAATATACAACTGTAAAAAATCCTGAATAGGAAATTTTCAGAATCTTTACCTCTGGAACCCAGACTTTTTCCCAAATTTTTTCTCTCAATATTTCATATTGAGACGTAAAAGCGAAAATTATAAATAGTAGACTTTCGCGCTACTGAAATTTACCTTAATATCTGCGTTCCTCGGCTTCATAATCGAAACGCTGAAAATATTTTCTAGAGAAAATCCTTAAATATGAGATTTGACACGAGCAGCCAGAATACCTTGTTTCTTCTGAAGTACAGGATTTGGCAGGCTAGTAAAAACAGCTCCTACCAGAGTAATTTTCCAGGAAAAATTGTTAAAAATGAGACCGGCTTTTGGGCCGGCAATAAGTTTTCTTTTTTATCCAGTACAATCTGAGAGTGCCTTCAGTACGTGTGGCTTTTTGCGCAGCTGACCATTTTCTGAAGGTTGGCGGTAGGAGTCATACTGACAATTCCACAGCCAGGAGAGAGCAAATCCACACCTGCTTCGAGCACTTTCTTTGAGGCACTGGCGACATCCTCAGGGGTTCCGTTCCAGAGCACGGCTACAGGATCAAGGTTTCCTACAATGACTGCATTTTCCACATTACCTTTTGCGGTCTTTATGTCTACCCTCTGGTCAACACTGATTCCGTTAACCCCTGTCTTATCCATGATTCCAAGACCATTGGTCGTGTTTCCGCAGATATGAAGAACTGTAGCCACGTCAAGTTCCTTCATTGCATCAACAATTTTCTTCTGGTAAGGAAGGGCATATTTCTCGTAAAACTCACCGCCAATAAGCTCATAGCTTGCTGTCGGATCGATAATGGCTATGGTATCTGCTCCATTCTCAACCATTGCTTTTGCATAAGCTACATTGAAGTCCGAGCAGAAATCCAGAAGTGCAGGAACAATCTCTTCTCCTGTGAAAATGTTTCCAAACCAGGCATCTCCGTTGATATGCTGGGCAAGAGAGAAAGGCCCTATCATGGACCCTATTATAGGAAGCTCTTTTCCATATTTGTCGGAAAGGATCTTGATAGCTTCAAGAATTAAATCAATTCTGCCTTCTTTAAGGTTATAATTCCTGATCTTATCCAGATCTTCCATATTCTTAACGCTATGTTTGATAACTGACGGCTGCTGCTTCAGGTCGCCGGCCTTGATTTCGCAGCCAAAAAGTTCGGCTTCAGCCGTGATATCGAAGGGGACTCTTACAGCTTCAAAACCTACTACAGTGTGTGCAGCTTCCGCAAGAGTTGCCATTTTCTCTGCGTCGGCATGGGCTTCTGGCCAGTAGGCTCCGCAAGCTTCCATCTGTTCGACAGTTGCGGTTTGAGTGAAACAAACAGCCGGCATCCTGTCCACCTGCTGTTTCCTTAATGCACGGTACAATCTTTCTTTTGGGGTATATTCTGCCATTTATAATCCCTCTCTAAGTTATATAGACAGGCTTAATTGTTAAAAATACATACTATAAATAAATATGTATTTATATTCTTTAATTAAAGATTATGTTATAAAAACTTATCAATTGAACAGCCAGAATTAGCTGAAAAATTCTTCAAAACAAGTAAATTTGTTTTACATACTTTTACTGGAAATAAAACTTAAAAATCTGGGAATTTGCTGCCTCAATTACGTTTAGTTAGTCACCAGGGCTAAAACCGACTGCTTCGCACGTTAAAGAAAATAAGAGAGAAAATTTTTATTATTTTCTGAACTTTGAAGGAGCAGCCAGTTGGCTGCTCTATAGTGACAGTACCGTCAGTGTTATCTGCTGACAGAATTCTATTCTAAAACACTTAAAGAATTTGTTATCAAAAAGTCTGCCAAGAAAATATCTGCAGAGGATTCTATAACCTTTAATTCGGATTGATATCTTAATTTGAATTAATTTCCTGTTTTTTGTGCTTTCAGTAACAACTTTTCCTTCTCCGATTGGTAAAAACTTAGATAATTTGCTACAGACTCAGGTAATTCGTTATACAGAAAGAGAGGTACCAATATGAGCCAGTATCCAGCATGGTATTATAATGAATTTAAGCAAACAGGGGTAGATTATACAGATCCCGAAGAAGTACAGGCTTATGACTTACAAATGCAGAAGTTGAAAAACCCTGAAAACGAGGCTAACAGTATTCGAGAGCTTCTCGGAATAAAGAACACGTATTCGATTCTTGAAATCGGGACCGGAACAGGAGAACTGGCACTCAGGCTTTCAGAATACTGCAAAAAAGTTGTAGCTATCGATGTTTCGAAAACTATGATAGAGTTTGCAAAGACGAAGGCTAAAAGCCAGAATAAAACAAATATACAATTTTATAATGCTGGCTTTTTAACATATGAAAACCATACTGAGCCGTTTGATGCTGTTGTTACTCAGTTAGCTTTACATCATCTTCCAGACTACTGGAAAATGATGGCTCTGAGAAGAATCTACGGAATGTTGAAAGAAGGCGGAAAATTCTATTTGCGTGATGTTGTGTTCCCCTCAATGATCCGGGATTATGACAGTTATTTTAACGAAATCATAACTGACCTGAAGAAGTCCGCAGGGGATAAAATTGCCGAAGAAACGGAAACCCACATAAGAGAAGAATTTTCAACGCTGGATTGGATTATGGAGGGTCTTCTAAAAAGTGCCGGATTTTGTATTGAATCCATTAATTATGATGGGTTTATAGCAGGCTACCTTTGTAAAAAATGACATATTTGGGGGGTGTAGATTTGAAGAATATAGATTTGAGGAGTATATCTGGAGAATTACAATTTGAGGAATAGTAGATATTAGGAACACAGATTTGGAGAATTACAGAGTTGGAGAATTACAATTTGAGGAATAGTAGATATTAGGAACACAGATTTGGAGAATTACAGAGTTGGAGAATTACAATTTGAGGAATAAATGATTCAAAGAGTGATAAATTTGAAGAACAACAAGAGCTTGATAACCTGC
>CAYSZA010000301.1:0-3665 GCA_964435275.1 uncultured Methanosarcinales archaeon
GTGCATAATTTAAAAATCTTTATGTTTGCATTCTTGAAATTGGAGTTCAAGAGTTTGATCTTTTTGTAATCTCATGTGTGAAAATATTTTTAATAACTCAATTCCTCGAGAAAATTTGTTTAAGACTTTTCTTTTTGATAGGACTTACCGCTTAAAGTACAAAATGAAGTGCACGCGGGGTCGTTACTTGTTCAGAATTTTATATAATTGAATATTTAATACTTTTAATTCCTCAGTTCAACCGTGTAAGTCCTGTTTGAGCTTCTCGGGTATCAGGTATAAGATTTGTAGATTTCATAAGTACTTTATAGGAGACCATCTATATTTCTGAAGCTTACATACTCTGCAAGCAGATCAACCACCTGCGGGTTAATTATAAAATTTCATTATTTGAACAGCCAAATGCCATAATGACATTATACTGTTGACATTGCAGGTATCTAGAACTGTTAACGCATTAGTTACAAAAGCTATGTTCTTGACTGAAATCCAAAAATTACTAGATTATGGAACCAAGTCAAAATATGAGATTTTATTATGTTCGGAATTCCATTGGCTGCCATGACTGATTGCTAAAAATAAGGCTAATTTTGACGGCACCAGAACATAATAAAAACTCTAAAACACGAATAGCCTTGAAGAGGAGTGTGAATAGGTGCGAAAAACATTAAATCCTTTAAAAAAAGTTAGCCCTGAATTAATATGTATTTTCTGTGCATCGTTGTTGTTTTTTTCATTATTTTCAGTTTCAGCTTTGGCTGAGGATGTAACCTCATCTGCCAGTATTACTAATGCAAGTGGTAAAATCTCAACAGCTTTGGCCTCAAAAACTGCTGAGACGTCAGAGAATGAGAAAATTCCAGTTATTATAGCATTAACGGATCAGAACATCGCATTCAATACTGCTGACGGAAAAACCAAAATCGAGAAAGATCAGAAAGATCTTATGAAGTTTCTCGAGGATGAGAAGTCAAAAAACAAAGTAGAAAAAATAAAATCCATCCGGATAGTTAATGCTGTTGCCGCCAGGGTAACGCCGGAAGTTTTAGCTTCTCTTGCCGAGAGACCCGACGTCTGGAAGGTCGAGCTTGATGAAGTTATTTCTATAGTAGACGGTCCGGAGCTTAACTCCGAAGAAGTAGAAGTATCAACTCCCACGCAAAATGTAGCGTCTGCAAATGCATGGGGAGTAGATAAAATTGAAGCGCCTGCAGTATGGCAGCAAGGCATACGCGGGAACGGGATACTCGTTGCTGTTGTGGATACCGGCATTGATACGACACATCCCGATCTTGACGACCTTGACGACAATCCAAGTACAAACGATCCGAAAGTTGTAGGCTGGATTGACTATGTAAACTCGAATTCTTCTCCATATGACGATCACGGGCATGGCACTCATGTATCCGGGACTATCTCAGGAACCGGTGCTAAAGGTGTGAATACAGGAGTTGCACCGGGGACAAAACTGATTGGAGCAAAAGTGTTTGATTCATCCGGTTCCGGGTATATGTCTGACTGTATTCTTGCCTTTGAGTGGGCAGTCAACAATAAGGTCCAGATTATAAGCTACAGCGGTGGAGGAGGACATGATTGGGCATTTACAGAAACAATAAACAATGTTGTAGCAGCAGGTGTAGTTCCTGTCATAGCAGCTGGCAATTCCGGATCAGAATCTTCCACAGTCAATTGCCCGGGTGACGAACTCAATTCTTTCACTGTAGGTGCAACCGATTCCTCCGATGTAATAGCATATTTTAGCAGCCGAGGGCCCGTTACTCTTGATGGGCAGACGTACATCAAACCTGATTTCTCTGCTCCAGGTGTAAGTGTTACTTCGACAGTCCCAGGCGGAGGATATGAGGCATGGGATGGAACCTCCATGGCAACCCCACAAGTCTCAGGTACCGTAGCACTAATGCTGGAAAGAAACCCGGCTCTAACGCCTGCTCAGATAAAGCAGAAATTAGAGAGTACGGCTGTAGACCTTGGATCGGCAGGAAAGGATAATGACTATGGTTCAGGCCGGATCAACGCATATAAAGCTATTTTCGGCAATCCGCAAAAACCGGTAGCAAACTTTACCAGTAATGTTACTTCAGGAAATGCACCTCTGGATGTAGTCTTTACAGATAAAAGCACAGGAATCCCAACCACATGGAACTGGAGTTTTGGAGACGGAATTAACTCAACACAGCAGAATCCAACCCATAAGTATTCAAAAGCAGGAAATTATACTGTAGTACTTACTGCAAGTAATTCTGCAGGCAGTAGTAAAATAACAAAGTCGAGTTATATAAAAGTGACATCAGTTACAAAACCGATTGCAAACTTCACCAGTAATGTTACCTCAGGAAATGTACCTCTGGATGTGGCATTTACGGATAAGAGTACAGGAGCACCGACTGCCTGGAGCTGGAGTTTCGGCGATGGAACAAATTCAACAGTACAAAATCCGACGCATAAGTATTCAAAAGCAGGAAATTATACAGTAACACTTACTGCAAGTAATTCTGCAGGCAGCAATAAAATAACGAAATCGAGTTATATAAAAGTAAAAACTGTTACAAAGCCGGTTGCAAACTTCACAAGCAATGTTACATCAGGATACGCACCGTTGAATGCGGCATTTACAGATAAAAGTTCAGGCACACCAACTTCATGGAACTGGAGTTTCGGAGACGGAATGAATTCAGCAATCCAGAATCCAACGCATGCCTATTCAAAAGCAGGAAACTACACAGTAACACTTACTGCAAGTAACTCTGCAGGCAGCAATAAAATAACAAAATCAAGTTATATAAAAGTAATAAAGAGATGAAATTGTCATTTCCGAAAAGCAGGTAAACCCTTAAATTGAAAAAAGTAATAAAAAATCAAGACTGAAAGGTGGTGGGGGGAATTTTTACCTGCATTATGCATTATATAGTCTAAATGATATTAAAAGTATTTTATATTAATCCAAATAACAACATGTTTCTTCTATTACATACCTTTCTATGAAAGGACTAGAAACATTCGTCGTTTCGATTTATTCAGCCAACCGAGATTTAGTTTGTGAAATTGATAAGAAAGACATTTTTTTAACATTTTTTTAAATGTTTATACCGATTTTAGAACTTGATACTTAATGCAAAGACGTTCTTTTGATTCCTGAGATGCCAACCGGGAGTTTGATCATTCTCTACTTTCGTGTTTAAAGATGTGTTTTCACGGCTCAATCCGGCTAAAGAAGTTTTTCGTAAAGTTTCTCTTTTTGAGTTTTTCCCTGTATCAAACAAAAAACCTGTCAAACTCATAAGTATTTTATATTCGGACGCCAATCTCTATAGGATTTCTGTACTCTGTAAAAAAATAAAGTGCCCGCAGGTCAGCTATAAAGTATCATTACTCGGACAGCCTGACGCTGTTATTACTGATTGCAGGTTCTGGAAGTATAAGTGCGTTTGTTACAGAAAGTTTTGTTTTTTTTGTTTAAATAGAACAATATTGAAAAGGAGTGTGAATAGGTGGAAGAAAAAAGCCGGAAGTCTTTAAAAAAACTGACTTCTAAATTACTATGCATTATATGTACATCACTAATATTAATATCGCTGTTCTCATTTTCGGTTTCGGCTGCGGATGTAACCTCATCTGCCAGTACTAATGCAAATGAAAAAATCTCG
>CAYSZA010000302.1:0-3645 GCA_964435275.1 uncultured Methanosarcinales archaeon
AATGGAAAAATGAGCAAAAAGCCGCCAAATGGCTCCAGTTCGTGGCTGAAGAGACGAAAACCGATGAAGGTAACCTGCAAGCTTTGCAAGAAAAACTCGTAGAAGAATTCGGAAGTGCATATTCTGCCTTTGAAGAAGCTGCTATCGAAGGGGAGAAAGCCTTCAAAGGAATTAAGGTCAATAAAAAATACCTGAAGAGCATAGTCAAAATTGCAGGAGAAAACATCAAACTACCTTTTGTGGACATTGCAGGCTATGTAGACCTGACCTGTAACCTTCCAAACGGTATAGAGGTCATAAAGCAGGCACTCACCGCTGCAAATTCTATCAGCGATGTTGATGGAAAAGATGTCAGGCTCGAAATAAGTTACACAGGGGCTCCAAGATACCGAATCAAGGTAATTGCCCCGGATTACAAGAAAGCCGAATCAGTCCTTAAAAAATCCGCCCAGACCGCAGTTGATAGCATTGCCAGGCTTGGCGGACATGGGACTTTCAAGCGGCACATCGAATCAGCAAAGGCGTGATACCCTTTGGGACAGAAGATCCGCAAATGTAAAAATTGCGGCAGGTACACTTTAAGGGAAATTTGTCCGGTTTGTGGGGAAAGAGCTTTCCCCGCACATCCGGCCCGCTTTTCTCCTCAGGACCCTTACGGCAGGTACCGTAGAATGGCAAAGAAAGGATAAGGAATTGTTATGCAGCAGAGTACACTTGTCCGCCTGAAAGAAAATCTTGAACTTAAAAAACCCATACTTATAGTCGGACTTCCAGGAGTAGGACTTGTAGGCAAGCTAGTGGCAGAGCACCTGGTAGACGAACTTGGGGCTGAAAAAATTATGGAGGTTTATTCTCCGCATTTTCCACCTCAGGTCCTGGTCAATAAAGACTGTACAGTCCGTCCGGTAAGCAATGTGATATATCACGGGAAAGCAAAGGAGAACGATGTGCTTTTCCTTGTAGGAGACCATCAGAGCACAACCTCGCAGGGGCATTACGAACTCTGTTCGCTTTACCTTGACATTGCAGAGGAATTCGGAGTGCCGAGGATTTACACGCTCGGAGGATACCCGACGGGCAAACTTACTTATGAGGAAACAGTCCTTGGGGTCGCCAATGATACGAAATTGATCGAAGAAATCAAAGCGTATGGGGTGGAGTTCAGGGAATCCGAACCAAGTGGAGGAATAGTCGGAGCCTCTGGCCTGCTTGTAGCTTTCAGCAGGATGCGGGGTATTGATGCTGCCTGCCTTATGGGTATGACGCCGGGATATCTAATGGATCCTAAAAGTGCCCAGTCCCTTCTAAAAGTAATCTGTAAAATTTTCCAGATCGAGGTAAATACTGAGTCGCTTGAGAAAAAGGCCGAGGAAATGGAGAACATCCTTGAGAAGCTGAAGGAAAAAGAAGAGCAGCAAACCTTCCAGGAAGTCAAGCCGACCGAAGAAGACCTTCGCTACATAGGATAATCGGTACTGGACAATAAAGCAAGCGCGAAAAATCAGAGCTTCCGGTAAAGGGAAGGAAATGAAAGTCAATACAGATCTCCATCTCCATTCAAAGTACTCCATGGCATCTTCCAGAAAAATGGAACTGCCGACAATTGCCAGGGAGGCTTCAAAAAAAGGGATGGAATTGATCGGTACTGCAGACTGTACTCATCCGAAGTGGCTCGATGAGATCAAAAGGGCATCCTTTTCGGATGAAGAAATTCGTATAGATGAGATTTATTTTATCCCTACTACCGAAATAGAAGACAGCAAACGCGTACATCATCTTCTTATTTTACCTTCGATTTCAAAGGCTGAAGAACTGGCCGAGCGAATTGCTCCTTTCGGCAACCTTGAAGCCGATGGACGTCCGAGCGTTAAACTGGAAGGCAGTGAGATTGCAGAAATTGCAAAAGACCTTGGAGCCCTTATCGGCCCCTGCCATGCATTTACGCCCTGGACTGCACTTTATGGCTATCATGACAGCCTGAAAAGCTGCTACGGGGATATGACAGATTATATTTCCTTTCTGGAACTTGGCCTGAGCGCGGACAGCGATTATGCCGACCGGATAGAAGAACTGCACCGCCTGACTTTTCTTTCGAATTCCGACGCCCATTCTCCCTCAACGAACAAACTGGCAAGGGAATTCACGCAGTTTGATGTGCCTGAGCTTACCTTTGACGGCTTGAAAAAAGCGATTCTCAGAAAAGAGGGTTATAAAGCTACCCTGAACGTGGGGTTCTTTCCCGAAGAGGGCAAATACAACCGGTCAGCCTGCATTAAGTGCTTTACCCAGTATGCGCTGCCTGAGGCCGTTGAAAATAAATGGCGCTGCTCGATCTGCGGAGGCGTCATAAAGAAAGGAGTTTTCGACCGAATCAATGAACTCGCAGATTTTAAAGAGCCGAAACACCCTGACCACCGTCCTCCTTATCTTCACCTGATTCCTCTTGCCGAGATAATCCAGATGGCGCTCGGCCATGCAAGCGTTCAGACAAAAGGTGTCCAGACGGCCTGGAATAAACTAATAGAATGCTTCGGAAACGAAGTCAAAGCCCTTATTTATTCCGAGCCAGAAGACCTGAAAATCGTTGGTGACGACCGGATAGTAAATGCAATCCTCGCTTTCAGGAAAGGCAATGTAATAATCCATCCGGGTGGAGGAGGCCAGTACGGCTGGCTTGAGTTGCCTGAAAACCTGAAAGGTGGAGAAATCAGGCACACCGGACAGCTTTCATTTACAGACCTTGAGAAACTAAAACCCGGAAAAGAAAGCAAGCCGGAGAAAAAAAGTAAATCCGAAAAAAAGAGTGACAAAAAGACCCGGAAAGAGACTGGCGAAACCGAAAAAGAAGGATTGGGTAGTAAAGAGTCGAATAATAATGAACCTGAAGATGCAGGCCAGAGATCACTTTTCGATTTTTAAAGGGTCATTTTCCGGCTTTCGAGGTATAGATCCTACTGATGACAAAATATATATGAAAGAAAGTATATCCACTAATCCTGCATCTGAAAAAAGCTGCACCAAAAACATAGGGCGGCGCCCGAGAATTATCTCATTTCAAAACAAAATGCCCAGGTAGTCTAGTGGTAAGGCGACGGTCTCGAAAACCGTTTCTTCTTTGGGAGAGCGCAGGTTCGAATCTTGCCCTGGGCGCTTCTCTTCTAAACTAAAAGCCTATTAAACTCCGTTTTAAAAGGTCACACTTCAATGATCTTCGTTTTACAATGAAGACATAAATTGCTTAATAATTCGTTTACTTTTTGTATAACTCCCAAGCTCTTCTCAGTCTATAAATAGGTTGTTCCTTTGTTCAGAATTTATAGAGTATCAGTCACTTAATATTTCCAACCTGGTACCTTCAAACCTGCTCTTTCCTTTCAAAATGCAAATCTTACGTTCCTGAGTTCAACCTGGATACCGTCACAAACAACCTCACAGGCCGGGCAGACTGTGTTTTTGTAAATCATACTCGCTGCCTTCTGGCATAAATTTTCGATATTATAGCTTCGGTTCTCTTTTTAGAAAAATAGATAATAGCTTCTTGTCCTGCATTTACTTACCTCTCAACATTGTTCCGTGCATTGCACAACAGTTCATTTTTATGCTGAATGAACAATGCACAGCAATTGTACATCACTGTACCACTTT
>CAYSZA010000303.1:0-3623 GCA_964435275.1 uncultured Methanosarcinales archaeon
TTTACAAACTCATCAGTTTCTCCCCTGGCGTAGGCATTAGAAACTGCAGTTTCTGCGTTTGGAGCTGTATATGGAGCTACTCCTCTAGTAAGGGCATCGTAGGCAAGTTTTGTCCTATCCCAGCGTTTATCTCTGTCCATTGCGTAGTAACGGCCTGAGACGGTTGCTATTTTAGCGTTCCCATGCTCTTTACAAAAAGCATCCAGTTCCTTTATGTCTCCTATAGCAGATTTTGGAGGTTCGTCCCTTCCATCCAGAAAAGCATGTATATAGACTTTTTTTAGCTTCTTCTCCTGTGCAAGTTTTATAAGGGCATACAGGTGAGGCATATAACTGTGAATGCCTCCGTAAGAAGCAAGACCCATGAGGTGCAGGCTGGAATGATTAGTTTTGACATTTGAAATTGCACTCAGAAAAACATGATTTTTGAAAAAATCTCCTTTCCTTATGGAGAGGTTTATTCGGGTTAAGTCCTGGTACACAATTCGCCCTGCTCCTATATTCAGGTGCCCTACTTCGGAGTTTCCCATCATGCCTTTCGGAAGACCTACAGCTTCCCCCGAGGCTTCTAAAAAACACCAGGGATATTCATTTTCCAGCCGGTCAAGGTTTGGAGTTCGGGCTGTCAGAACAGCGTTTCCTTCTTTTGCTTCTATGTAACCCCAGCCATCAAGAATAATGAGCATAAGAGGTCTTCTTGCCTGAGTCATACCACGAAACTCCACAAAGTATATTTTGCTGTTTTTCAATTCACACACGTAAGTCATATCAATAATGGTGGCGTGTCGTGATATTACAACAGGTCTACATGCTCGAGTAACTTCCAGTTTGCATATCCAGTTTGCATAATACCTGTTGTAAGGTTAAGTAGATCACAACATATCCGGACAGACCTCAACCTTCAAGTATGCCAGTTGTCCTCTAGCTTCTTTATTGCCTTTCAGTTCCTTTATTGCCTTTCAGCTTCTTTATTGCCTTTCAGTTCCTTTATTGCCTTTCAGTTCCTTTATTGCCTTTCAGTTTCTTTATTGTCTTTCAGTTCCTTTATTGCCTTTCAGCTTCTTTTTTACCTTCCAGTTCCTTTTCCGTATCCAGAACTTTAAGGGTGACTTTCATAACCGAATCAGGATTAAGTGAAATGGAATCTATCCCCTGTTTTACCAGGAACTCTGCGATTTCGGGATAGTCACTGGGCGCCTGTCCGCAGATCCCGCTGTGCCTTCCATTTTGTTTTGCCCCCTGTACGGCCATTGCCATTATTTTCATAACCCCTGGGTCCCGTTCATCGAATTCTGCAGTAAGAATCTCCGAGTCCCTATCAACTCCGAGGGTCAGCTGGGTCAGGTCATTTGAGCCTATGGAAAAGCCATCAAAATATTTACTGAATTCATCAATTTGAAGAACGTTATTTGGAATCTCACACATAACATAGACCTGCAGCCCGCCTTCTCCCCTCTTCAGCCCGTTTTTCTTCATTTCGGCAATTACTTTTTGAGCCTCTTCAACTGTCCTGCAGAAAGGAATCATAATAATGAGGTTTTTGAGCCCCATCTCTTCCCTGACTTTCTTCAGAGCTCTGCATTCAAGGGCAAAGCCTTCCCTGTAACGCTCATTAAAATAACGAGAGGCTCCCCTGAAACCCAGCATGGGATTATCTTCCTTCATTTCAAAGTAACTGCCTCCAAGGAGGCTTGCATATTCATTGCTTTTGAAGTCACTTGTGCGGACTACAACATCCTTAGGGTAAAAAGATGCAGCAATGGTTCCTATTCCCTGAGCAAGCTTATCTACGAAATATTCTTCTTTATTCTCGGAATTTTGGGTAAGTTTTTCAATTTCCTCAAGGACTTTAGGATCTTTGACCTTTTCAGGATGCACTAGAGCCATTGGATGGATCTTGATATAATTTGAGATAATAAATTCCTGCCTTGCAAGCCCAATTCCATCGTTTGGGATCATGGAAAGGCTAAAAGCCTCGTCAGGATTTCCAAGATTCATCATAATTGCGGTTTTAGGGCGTTTTGTGTCTTTAAGGCTCAATGTATCTTTGTGGAAAGGAAGAATTCCCTCGTACACAAGCCCTTCCTCTCCTTCTGCGCAACTTACCGTAATTTCCTTTCCTATCTTGAGAACTTCGGTTGCGTTGCCTGTTCCCACAACTGCCGGAATTCCCAGTTCCCGGCTAACGATTGCAGCATGGGAGGTCCTACCTCCCTGGTTCGTGACAATTGCAGCCGCTATTTTCATCACAGGTTCCCAGTCCGGAGTTGTGGAATCAGCAATCAGGATTTCTCCCTGTTTAAATGAAGGCAGATCTGAGACATTAGGGATTACATGTACCTTTCCAGCAGCAATTTTGTCTCCTATGCTCTTGCCTTTTGCAAGGACATTAGATTTCTTTTCTAGCACATAGGTTTCCAGAACGTCTCTGCTCTTCTGAGATTGGACAGTTTCCGGTCTTGCCTGCACTATAAAGAGTTCTCCTGTAATCCCATCCTTTGCCCATTCGATATCCATGGGCATGGATTTCTTATTTTTGTTTGAGTAATAGTCTTCAATGGTAATAGCATACCATGCAAGTTTAAGCACTTCTTCGTCATTGAGGCAAAAACGACGTCGATCAGCCTCAGGAACCTTCACATTCCGAGTAAGCGTTTTAGAGCCACCTTGCCCATAGATCATCTTAATTTCTTTATCCCCTACGTTCTTCTCGATAATCGGCTTATATCCTTCCCTGAAAGTTGGCTTGAAAACATAGAACTCATCCGGATTGACCTGTCCCTGCACTATATTTTCTCCAAGCCCATAGGAGCCGGTAATGAAAACTACGTCCCTGAAGCCTGTTTCCGTATCCAGAGTAAATATAACCCCGCTGGAAGCCAGGTCAGACCTGACCATTTTCATTATCCCTATTGACAGTGCCACTTTAAAATGATCAAAGTGATTTATTACCCGATAGGAAATAGCCCTGTCCGTAAAAAGCGAAGCAATACAGCGTACGCAGGCATCTCGAAGCACGGGATAGCCCCGGATATTAAGGAAAGATTCCTGCTGGCCGGCAAAAGAAGCAGTGGGAAGGTCTTCAGCAGTTGCCGAACTTCTTACGGCTACATCTGTATTTTCTCCATATTGCTCACACAGATGGTCATATCCGGATTTAATTTCCTGCCAGAGGTCATCCGGAATTCCTGCCCCAAGGATCAGGTCTCTTGCAGCTTTTCCCCTTTTTGCAAGTTCTGATACATCTGAGGTATCAAGTCCTTCCATTGTTTGCTTTAGCTTCTCGAGAATCCCTCCGGCTTTGAGGACGTGCCAGTAAGCTTCAGCAGTCACTGAGAAACCATTCGGGATCTTTACTCCCTTTGGAGTAAGTTCCCTGTACATTTCTCCAAGAGAAGCATTTTTTCCGCCCACAAGTGGAACGTCTTCAATCGAAGTCTCATCAAACCAGCGTATGTACTTACTTTTGTTCTCAGACATTTCCCCGAAATCCCCTTTAAAACTGTTATATTTTTAAAACAATTATGAGACGTATCTAAGGTCTCATATATTATGGAACGTTTCCCCAAAGCGTACAGGATATATTTGAATTAAGAAGCTTCGCTACAATTTATGTATCGATG
>CAYSZA010000304.1:0-3595 GCA_964435275.1 uncultured Methanosarcinales archaeon
TTTAACCATTCTCTTGTACATTGATCCCTATTATGAATTCGCTTCCAGTTTCTCTTTTAAGTTCGAGTTCTCCGTCTAACTGCTCTACCAGTATGCTTACGAGCTGCAAGCCGAGTGTATCTGAACTTCTTATATCAACTGTTTCCGGAACCCCTATCCCGTTATCGGAAACCATTAGAGTAAACTTACTGCTTTTGTCAGATCTGCTATTCTCAATATCTTTTTCTTCGCAGCTCTTACTTATTGAAGTTCCGGTAGTTTCCTGCCTGCGCAATTTTACCTGGATTTCTCCTGCTTCCCGACCTGAAAAGGCGTGTTTGAAGGAATTGGAGACAAGTTCATTCACAATTAATCCCAAAGGCACTGCGGTATCCATATCAAAGAAAATATCCTCCTCCATATCCATACTCAGACTGATGTCAGCATTTCCAAGCCTGTAAGTCTGGAAAAGGTTCTCAACAAGCCTCTCCAGGTATGGTGAAAAACTCAGGGTATCGGTTCCTCCTTCCTCGTGCAGCTCTTCATGGATCAGGGCAATCGATGCTACTCTATCCTGGCTTTCCCTGAAGGCTTCAAGGACTTCAGAATCCCTGATGTACTCCCTGCTGTCAAACTTTTCGGCCTGGAGATCCAGCAGTGAAGAGATTACCTGCAGGTTATTTTTGATCCTGTGATGGATTTCCTTTTTTCGAGCAGAAACAGAGTTTAAAAAGGCTTCTTCGGTCTCCTTTTTCTCGGTGATATCCTGGAGTGTACCTCTTATTCTAGCAGGGAGGTTTTTGTTACCAAAAATAGCTTCACCCTGTGCATGGACTACACGCTCTTCTCCGTCGGCTAAGATAATTCTGTAATCAATGCTATAGGGTTCCCCGTTTAAGGCTCTCCCAAGAGCATTATCTACAAGGCTCCGGTCCTCGGGATGAATGTACTTTAAAACTTCATTGTAAGATAGGCCGGGTTCTTGAAGGTTTAGCCCAAAAATACGATACAGTTCCTCGGACCAGTAGCATTCGTTAGTTGCAAGATCCCAATCCCAGTTTCCAATATGGGCCATTTTCTGGGCTTCGGAAAGCCTCCTCTCATTCTCCACCAGTGCCCCGTAAGCCTGCTCAAGTTCTGCTGTACGTTCTTTAACCTTTTCTTCCAGAATATCATGCGCGATCTTAAGGTCTTCTTCCGTCTTTTTGCGGTCCGTAATATCTTCAATTACACTGATAAGTTTCGGCTGTATGTTCTTACCTTTTTCGTAATCATAAAGAAGTGAGACATTAATGCGAACCCAGATAGTCCTGCTATCAGCATTGATATACCGCAGGTCTCTGACGAAGGAGGATATCCCCCCCATTTAACAGAATGCTTACCGCTGCAGCCATCTCCTCCCGATCTTCGGGATGCACCAGCTCAGGACAACTCATAGATAGCAACTCTTTACGGCTGTAGCCTGTAATTTCGCAGAACCTTTCATTCACTTCCTGAAAAGCCACGCCAGGAATGGCAATTGCAAGTCCGGCTGCAGCTCGAGTAAAAACTGTGCGGAAACGTGCTTCGCTTTCCTGAAGCGCTTTTTCAGCTCGCTTGAGCTCGGTAATGTCCCTGGCGACATGCACACTCCTGACAAGTTTTCCTTCCAGATTGTACAGAGGCGAGACACTTAATAAAAAGTCCCCCCCAGGATGCTTTCTTGAATCTCGGCTATATGCTCAAGCCCATCCCAAAGCAACTGCCGCTGCGGGCAAAATGACGGTGGCTCGTCTGTCTCATGCACAGCACGGTAGCAGGTCAACCCTACACATTCTTCCTGTGCCATCCCAAGTCTTGTTGCCATCGCCTTGTTTGCACGAACAATCCGGTATTCATTGTCGAGTATTGCTATCAGATCCGGAACGGCATCAAAGGTCTGTTCCCAGTCGTTTACAGCCTGAACAGCGGCTTTTTCTGCTCTTTTGCGCCCGGAATTCTCTATTCTCTCCCACTTTCCTTCTCTTCTGATCAGGGAGAACTGATGATTGAAGACGACATCAATAATCTCAGTTGCACTGCACATTTCAAGCTTGTATGGGCACAGCGCTATCATCCGGTGTTCCCCTATAATGGAGTCTACTTTGTTCTCATAATCGACGAAATCAACCCAGCCTTCCTTTTCCAGCCAGCGAGTATCTCCTGTCGCCCTCATCCCGTCATACCCGTTTGCCAGAGCCTCATCAAGTTTTTCAGCCCAGCCGTTAATGACTCTGTCCGGGTCAAAAGTACCTTCTTTTACATATCCGTGCGTGTAAGGAATATTCTCGATCTGACCTTTTTCCAGGTAGATCCCAATATCAGGCAAAACCTTTCCAAGTGCTTCTTTTGCTTCTTCCACTTCGACGAGCTGTGAGGTAATCCAGATACAAAATTCGTTATTCTCCAGCCCTGCCTTGAAATAGGGGACAAGTACGTCCATTAAATCTTCTTTTGTCTGGTAAAACTGGCAGAAATGCGTTCCCCAGGGCACCTCACCAATGATATCGATACCAGAATCTCTGGTGTTTTTTCTCATCTCGGTTTTCTCCGGTTTTTAAGGATTGAGGGCAAAATTCCCTGCATCCTGGTATGCGGCTCCTGTCTTTGCCTTAGAGTTTCCGTTTTGGCCTGATCCCACTCCCTTGAGCCGCAGGAATTTTATTTTTTTACACAAAACCTCCAGAAAGCTTACTGGAGATACTTTTGTTACTCTGGTAATTTGAGAAGCTGTACTGTGATCGCTTTTTCCTGATTATAAGAACCTATTATTCCCGGCTAAATGATTCTAACCATGTGCTTTTCTGCAACAAAAGCGGAAAAGCAATTAAATAAGCGGACGGGGATAAAAATAGCAATCACAAGTATATTAAGCTTGTTGATCCTAAACTGACAACTAAGTCTTGTGTGCATATAATTCTCACGCAGGCACTGGTATTATGCAGAGTACTGTATCATTGTTAACAAAGAATGTAAGGAAAAAACCCATAACTTTGTCCTTACCGGGAATGCACTGTTCATTCAGGGCAGGTTTATATTTTCTCAACTCTTTTCAAGGCTCAGTTGCCATGAGACTCCATATT
Source organism: uncultured Methanosarcinales archaeon (assembly GCA_964435275.1). Lineage (GTDB taxonomy): Archaea > Halobacteriota > Methanosarcinia > Methanosarcinales > Methanosarcinaceae > Methanosarcina. Next base: position 3,081 of record CAYSZA010000304.1, read on the forward strand.
TATCTTCAACCCAACCAAACCTTTCACTGAACGGGTAAGCTGATAACGGCATATACACCTTGCCATCCTGAGATAATCTATCAAATAACCGGTCAATTTCATTTTCAGTATCGCATTTTACGTACAGTGATATTGCAGGAGTAAACGTGAATCCATGTTCAACGCTACTATCTATGCACATAAACTCCTGGTCATTCAATGAAAACGTAGCATGTAGTACCGTTCCCTCTTTACCAGCTTCGTTCACTCCATAACGAGTTATGTTTATTATTTCTGACTGGTCAAACAAGGAAATGTAAAAATTCATTGCCTCTTCAGCACTACCGGAAAACATTAAAAATGTAGTAATTTTTTGTTTTGAGTTTTTCATTTAATCTTCTCCTCTTTGAAATGAAAACATCTTTTCTTTCTTTTTAGCTTTTGTATTAATTTTTTGAAGAACCTTTCAGGCTTTATAAAAATCTTGATAAATCCTCTAAGCGGGATCATTATATTTGAGGCAAATAGAGTAAAAG
>CAYSZA010000305.1:0-3587 GCA_964435275.1 uncultured Methanosarcinales archaeon
TACCAGGGGTTTTTGATCAAACTTTTTTGAAAAAGTTTGCGATCAAGCCTTTTTTCAAAAGGCTTATGAAAAGGGCCCCGCCCTCCCGAAGCAGAGTTTGAGCTGCCTTCCCTAAGCGGAATTCAGGCTGTGCCCCGAGAGGGAGTTCAGGCGGTGACTCGAGATAAAAGTTATCTCAGGCGGATCTTTTTCTCAGGAGGCCTGCAACTGCCAGAAGTCCTGCAACTGCAGGGATGATACCGAGTCCTGGGGTTTCTCCGTTATCTCCTTCCGCAAGGCTGCTTGAAGATTTATTTTTTTCCTGGTTAGACTCTGTTATTCCTTCTGGCTGCGTGCTGCTTCCTTCTAGAGGAATCGGAACTCCTACATAAACGACAGGAGTGCCCGAAATGACTTCTCCCGAGTATTCATCAAGGTCGAGAAAAGTTGCTTTGCATGCAGGCAGGCGGATTTCTCCTTCTTTATGCATTTGCAGGATGTAAGTTATTGTTCTTGAACCGCCATTGCTTTCGAGAACTTGCTTGAAGCTTGTTTCCCCGCTTATTAATTTAGCTTCCGGAGGTACGGTATCGGTTAATGTTATACTTGCATCAACATTCCCGGTGTTTTTTGCAGTGACTGTTACAATCAGCTCGTCTCCAGAATTCAGTTGCTGCCTGTCGATGGTTTTTGTAATCGATATTTCAGGCCCGTATATTTTTACCTTTTCCGAATTGTTGGAAACCGCTTCTCCGTTCTGCCCATTAGGCAGGGTAAAGGTAGCTATGGTTTGCGGGAAGGTAAATTCCCCCGGCTTATCAGGAATCAGGGTGTACTCAAAAACCTTTTCAGCCCTTTCCCCGGATTTAAGGGGAATAGTTTTATCAAGTGTTGCAGCTTTTTGTAAGTGCAGTTCAGAAGCGATCGAATCCTTAATTAAGATATCGTTTATGTCGCAAAGCCCTTCGTTCAGAACACTGACCGAGACATGCACAGGCTTTCCCATGTGATTATCTTTTGTAACACTCTTTGTAATAACAAGGCCCCATCTTTTCTCGATTTTTATTACTTTTGAGCCTATGTCTTCATACTTATCATCCCTTACATCCACGCATGTAGTTTTTGCAGTTATGTTCAGGTCAGTATCAACCCAGGGAGATGGAGCCTTCAGAGTGATGTTTACAGGCTCAAGAGTGCTGTCTTTAAGGACCTCTCCAAGCGTGTACCTCGCTTTTCCTTTAATAACCTCCATTCCGGCGGTATCGATGGTTAGAACGGTGTCTTTAGCTTTTCCTTTTCCCTCATTTTTAAGTTTTATCGACACATCGATCCAGCTATCTCCTGTGGATTTAGAGTCATACGTGTCTTTTCGGGTTTCGACATCGATGTCAAACTCTGGCTCTCCTCTTACAAGAATATCCAGTTCAGCATAAGGGTTCCAGTTACCTGTCCTGAACTCCTTTTCGTCCTTCGTGATAGTTTCATAATTCGGGTCCACTTTCTGGGCGTAGACCTTTACCCTGTCGTCATATACGACTTCCAGGCCCGCGGAAAGTGGAGAAGTCTTCAGTTTTTCTCCCTGTTTTGAGATTGAAACGAACACCTGCTTGTCTTCGTTGAAATCTTCTGCCTTTATAACGTAGTCGTCAACTGTTACCGTATCCCCCCAGTAAAGTTTTGCTCCATCCTGTTTTTCTACCCACTCAATGTCTTCTGCCGCAAAAGCTGTCATCGAGAGAACCGAAAAGGAGAAAACGGCAAGTAATGTAATCAGTGCAAGCTTCTTAGCCATAGTTACCTTCCCTGAATTTTACTGTTTATACCGGATCTGCGCACTGGAAGCATGCATTCTGGGCTTCTGTAATGGTACAGGTCTTTAAATATTTATATCTCTAAAATACAAATATTTACTAAACGCTTGCCCACGACTATACTGCCGTATTCACTATTCTGTGCAGTGTTTTTGCCCCAGCACTCCCCTATAATTATAATTGCCATTACTTTCATAAATCAAATTTACGACTTTCCTATTGAGTCCAGGTCCTTTTACGATTCTGCACAGTTTACTGGTTTAACCGTTTAGTTTTCGGGTCGTTTATGGTAGAATCGGTCTGGACTCTATAAATCTACACTCTATAAAGTATATCAGTGTAAGATATTTCAATTTTTTGTACTGTTGGGCGTTTCTAATAAACTTCTAATATCAGAGACGTTTTCTTTTTAACGCTGCGTGTCCAGATCCAAAAAGGATATTTTTCAAATCCAAATCAAAAGTGGCAGTTTCGCCCGATATATGAGGTCTACTATGGAACTTATAAAAGTTGTAGAAATTCTTGAAAAGATTGCGCCACCCGAACTTGCCGATGACTTTGATAAGGACAGGATAGGGCTGATTCTCGATCTGGAAAACGATATAGAAAGGATTGCAGTTGCCCTCGATGCCAGCTCTTACGTGCTTGAGAAAGCCGCAGAAATGAGAGCCGACCTGCTGGTTACCCACCACACTCTTATCTTCCATCCGGTAAACAAAATCTCAAAGCCCCTGGCCGAGTCCCTGAAGCTTGCCCTTGAGCACGTGATATCCCTTTACAGCATGCACACAAATTATGATAGGGCCGAAGGAGGCATCAATGACGTGCTTGCTGCAAGGCTTGGGCTCAGGAACATTGAAATTGAGGAAATAGGCCGCATAGGAGAGACTGAACCGTGCTCCCCTGAGGAACTGGCATCCCATGTCTCAAAAACCCTGCAAACTCCTGTAACATATGCCGGAGAAAGGGAAAGGATAAGGCGGGTAATGGTTGTCGGAGGCAGTGGTTTCAGGACTGAATTCCTGGAGATAGCCAGAGCAAACAGGGTGGATGCTTTCATATCTTCCGAACTCAAGCATGATATTCTCCGAGCTTATGGGGATCTCTGCCTGGTTGATGCAACTCATTATGCTACGGAAAATCCGGGTATGGAAGCCTTATGCTCCAGACTGCGCGAAATCCCCGGCGTTGAAGTGGAATTCATTGAACAGCCTTCCGGACTCAAGGCGGTCGATAAGTCCTGAATATCTTTCAGGGTTCTTGCCTGAAAAGGAAGGACCTGACAAATTCTAACCGAAGTAGAGTTGCAGTTAAAATATAACTCTATTTAAAACAAAGGTGAAGTTAAAAAATAATAAACCCGCAAGTTTACATAGAAGTATATTGCAACAATTTTTTTTACTCAGGCGAAAACAGGGGTGATCTTAATATGACAGAGGGAAAGGACCAAGCTAGACAGAAAATAGAGGAACAGGATATGAGTAAACAGGAACTGGCAGCTCGGAACAGGCAGGAGGAACTCAAAGACGATTCCCTGGAATCAATGCTTGAAGAACAATCAAGAAGCCAGATTCGTTCGGATTACCGGCGGAGTCTGGGTAATGAATATCGCAGAAGATATATGGAATGAATTGCTGGATGAAATGAATTGTCTGCCGAATTTCTTTTTTCTAAAAATCACTTTAAAAAAGAATGTTAGGATTTTATAATTCTGTTTTCCCTTCTTTTGTTTCAGTTTAATCTAATATTTTTAATTTAATGTAATATTCCATTTTAATCCAGTTTATAATCTTGAAA
>CAYSZA010000306.1:0-3584 GCA_964435275.1 uncultured Methanosarcinales archaeon
CCTTCATGTCTCGTGGTTGGAGAGATTTCTACAACTTTCGTCAATCGTATGCCTCGTTTTCGATTCGGTGTTATTCAGGCTGTACCGTGGTTAAGGCACTCTCTAGCGATTATTCTAAGATAGTTACCCATACATAGAGTATGCTAACCCCTTATTTTCTCCAGATCGTAGTACCTCAGTATATTAATTTTAACTTACAATGAAAAAGACTTGAAAGCGCGATATTACATAAATCCTTTTCTCTATAAAGAAGGATATCAAAATAGGAAGTATATGTCTTCATTTTATAATTAAATTTTTATATTAATTATATCACTTTCTATGATAAAGAAAAGCTTGAGACTATCAAAACATACAACTCATAAATAACATAGTAATTACTTATTGCAGCTCAGAGCTTGATTAATCAGAAGACCATTGAAGCACTTGGGAAAAAAGAGAAGGTGGAAGTTCTGGTAATGTCTCATTTTCAGAAAAATGTAACAATTGGTACTGTTTTTAATGCTCATACCTACCTAACAGATTAAAAGTAAACATCATTCACACATGCATATATTAAAGATACTTAAATTGCCAAGAGCTGCCTTCATGATAAACTATTACATGAGCCTGCCCCCAGGGATGGATTGCTCCCACGTATTATAAAGGAAAATTTTGCCTGAAAACTGAACGGCGCAGAATTTACGATTTGGATTCATCTGCCATTTACAGCCACATTAATCTATATGGACATTTTAATGCTGATATGGAATAGTGAATTCCGATTGAGATTGTTGCCAGTTGATAATAGAATAGGACTTACGCAGTTGAGATCCAAAACAAGCACAATAGCCGTTACAGTAAAAGATGTGTTTTGAACAGTCATAGGTTTAATGCTATTGATTTTTCAGTTCAACCGCGTAAGTCTTATATAAGTTACTTTGCACCTGGTGACAGCTATGCTTTCATTGAGCCTAATACAAGGTAAGAAGTGAATTAAATGACCGAAAAAAATTCACAGAAATTTGTTTTTGATGATATCTTTGCCGAACGTGTCATGGAAATTCCCCGATCTTTTATTCGCGAGATTTTAGAGGTTGCCATCGCTCCAGGAATGATTTCCTTCGCTGGAGGCCTTCCCAACAAAGACCTCTTCCCTGTAGAAGAATTACGCAAGGCATGTGATAATGTTTTCAGTCTTTATGGGCCCGATATCTTGCAGTATAGCAATACGGAAGGCTTATTTGAGCTTCGAGAGTATATTGCCGAGCACTATAAAGAGCGAGGTGTTACTCATGTTTTGCCTGAAAACATCTTGATAACCTGCGGATCGCAGCAGGCTATGGATTTATTGGCGAAGGTTCTTATTAATGAAAACGATCGAGTTGTTCTGGAAGAGCCGTCGTACCTTGGCGCTATTCAGGTATTTTCTCTTTTTCGCCCTCAGTTTATTACAATTCCTATTTCGGAGAAAGGAATTAACATTGATCGGCTGAAGGACGCTTTTTCACAAAGCGTGAAGCTGATGTACATAATCCCAAACTTTCAAAATCCCACGGGTATTTCTTATCCGGAAGGAAATCGCAGAGAGATTGCTGAAGTTATCCGCGGCACCAAAACTTTTCTCGTGGAAGATGATCCTTATGGAGAATTGCGCTTTTCGGGGCAGTCAAAAACGTCATTTATGAATCTTGCTCCCGATAACACTATTCTATTGGGAACTTTTTCAAAAACCGTTGTTCCTGCTTTTCGCTTAGGATGGGTCGTTGCTCCAAAACCCATTATTGACAAGATGGTGATTGCCAAGCAGGCGGCTGACCTTCATACAAATTCATTCTCACAGTGTGTCCTCCACCAGTATTTGATTAGTAATGATCCTGCAGCGCATATTGCCAGGATCGTGAAGCAATATGCCGCACAGAAACAAGCCATGATAGAAGCAATCTCTCGGCACTTTCCGGAATCTGTTAAGTGTACGAATCCAGAAGGAGGTATGTTTCTCTGGGCAACTTTGCCAAACAACGTTTCATCTATGAAGCTTTTCGAAATGGCTGTCAAAGACGGTGTGTGTATTGTTCCAGGACATCCCTTTTACATAGGAAAAGACGAGGTTTCAACTATGCGGTTGAGTTTTTCCTGCGTTGACGAAGCCACGATAGAAGAAGGCATTAAGCGTCTCGGAAAAGCAGCTCACCAGCTTCTTATCGGTACCTGAATTTTCCTTAAGACTCCGATAAAAAGAGACTCGTGAGCCTTCTCAAAATCCATTATTTTTTCTCGTGAAACAACTATGTTTTGCTCCAGTTCGTGACATGTTTCCTGAGCACAGCTCAGCAATTGCCATAATGCAGTTGTTTTCTGGCCTGCTCTTCGGGTCTTCCAGGTTTGGTCTTGGTGAAGTCACGGCATAATAGCAGGATACCTTAAAAGACCGCTATCCGGATAATTCGAAAGAGCTGATCCGGATAAAGCTGACGTGATATAGGGAATGATGGGAACGACAACGTAGGGAAAGATAACGTGTTCGGCCACCAGCACGCAGATTATCGCTAAAGCGAATATAAAGATGGTTTTGAGGGTTTCGTCTGTCATGGTTGTATCAATGTCATAACAATATGTCTACTATTTAATTTTTCTTTATTTTCTTTTCTAAATTTTCAAAATGCAGTAATTTTCCCGCAAAACAACTACATTTCTCTGACCTGCTACTCCGGTGTGCCAAAGACCAGATACACGCCTTCCCTATCTGACATATCAATTTTCCCTTCTGCCTTTTCCCTTTGTATATCATTGGAGAAGATCTGCAATTTTTAAATTGGTTTCCTTAACATATTATTTATGATAGAAATAAATAAAAGTTTTTAAACCTTTATTTTATTAATTGACTGTTTTTATTCATATTTTTCTTAATAAAACCGTTTTAAACTATTGCTTTTCTTAATTATACCTTTTTAAACCTTTATATTAAAATAATATTACTTTTATATATTTTTATTTATAAGTATGTTTATATTTTAACTTATCCATGTTAGGATTGTCAAGCTGCGAGTGGTCAGCGAGATAATTCAGAAAATAAAGTAAAGCCATTCGAAGAGCAGATATTTGGAGTGAAGGACAGATATTTTGGAGTTGAGGGACATGTTGAAAATGAGGAAAATACTTGGGATTTTACTGGCATTCTGTTTTGTAATGTCAGTGACAGCTGCAGCAGTAAGTGCAGCTCCGGATAATACGTATAGAAAAGACGATGGGAAGAAGATTGGAGACAGAGACTATAAAAAAGACGATGGGAAGAAGATTGGGAACAGAGACAATTGGGACCGCCAGAAGGGTGACTGGAACCGCCAAAAGGGTAACTGGGATCGCCAAAAGGGTGACTGGGACCGCCAAAAGGGTGACTGGAACCGCCAAAAGGGTAACTGGGACCGTCAGAGGAATGAGTGGAACCACAAGAAACACGACAAATATTATGACAACTGGTACAGAATGTATATGAATTGGTTATTCAAGTATAACAGATGGTGCAGCGGCTATAACAGCTGGTTCAGAGGCTATAACAATTTTTACGGCAATTATCATAAGTACTACCGCTGAAGCTAACCATA
>CAYSZA010000307.1:0-3571 GCA_964435275.1 uncultured Methanosarcinales archaeon
CCAAACATAACACTTCGTTCATAACATAATATCACGGTAATTAAGAGGAAGTAATGTGGAAAAGAGTAAAAAACTGATTTATTTTGCTTCCGTTTTGGCGATATTATTCTTAGCACTTGTAGCTGTCGAAATACCGCCAGATTCAAAACAGGAGCCTCAGATGGTTACGGTTTCTACGGCTGCCAGCCTTACCGGAGCTTTTAAGGATATGGGATCCCAATACGAAGCGGCAAACCTTGGGACTGACGTGAACCTGAACTTCGGAGGTTCGGGGAATCTGCGTATGCAGATCGAGGGTGGAGCTCCTGTTGATGTTTTTGCCTCAGCTGATGAAAGCCAGATGGACACACTTGCCAATGAAAACCTTATCGACAACAGTTCCAGAGAGAACTTTGTCCAGAATTCACTTGTGCTTATTGTCCCTGAGAATAGTACCCTTAATATAACAGATTTGCAGGATCTGGCTGATTCTCGAATAGAAAAAATCGGAATCGGAAACCCTGACACAGCCCCTGTGGGCAAATACTCGCGTTCTGCACTTACTGAAGCAGGTGTGTGGAACAATCTGGAAAAGAAGCTGGTACTTGCCGAAGATGTAAAACAGGTTCTGGTATACGTGGAAAGGGGAGAAGTTGATGCAGGTTTTGTATATATGACGGATGCAAAGACTGCAAAGCCAGGGACTATCAAAATCGTTGCAAGTGTGCCTATCAGTACTCCTGTAAATTACCCGATAGCTGTAGTTTCTTCATCTGAACATAAAGAAGAGGCACAGGAATTCATTAATTTCGTAACCGGAAAAGAAGGACAGGAAACACTGGAAAAATACGGATTCAAAACATTATCCAGATAATGGAATCAGACATGACCTCAATGCTTGACCAGATATGGTTTCCTTTATCTATTACGCTCTGGATAGCTGCCATATCTTCCTTTCTCGTACTGTGTAGCGGCGTATTCCTGGCTTATATATTTGCAAGGCGTGATTTCCGGGGAAAAGAGCTTGCAGAACTATTTGTAACACTTCCTCTTATCCTTCCACCTACCGTAATAGGTTATCTTCTGGTTATTCTGGTAGGGAAAAATGGACTTCTTGGACAATTGATTTATGACGTTCTGGGAACCGGAATCCTGTTTACATGGCAGGCTGCAGTTATTGCAGCTTATACGGTTTCCCTCCCCCTTATGGTGAGAACCGCGCAGGCAGCCATTGAAGCCGTGGATAAAGAACTTGAATATGCTGCCTATATCCTTGGGAGAACCGAGTTTGAAACTGCCTTGTTAATAACGTTACCTCTTGCAAAAAGAGGCATTCTGGCAGGCCTGGTACTCAGTTTTGCAAGGGCTGTTGGAGAATTCGGAGCTACGCTAATGCTTGCAGGAAATATTCCGGGAAAAACGAACACAATGTCGATTTCAATATACAGCGCTTTTCAGGCAGGAAACAACGAACTCGCCAATATACTGGTTTTGGTCCTCACCCTTATGTCCCTGCTATCCATTGCTCTTACTGGAAAAATTGCCAGCCGAAGAAAGTTAGAGGTATAAGCTTGGGTGTTAAGATAAACATAAGAAAATGCTATCGTAAAGCTGAAGGTTGTAAAAAACCGGCCTGAAGTATCGACTCCGGGCTGAATGCCTGCAAGATGTCAGACCAGTTCAGAGAACGGTTTTTGATAAAGATTTACTATCAGAGTTTACCAATGTACCTAACCTGTTTTGGGAATTTAATGAACTTTTGCCATACTGCCTGACTACTGCCTGGCCGAAATCTATTGTCTCATATACTCGTCCCTTCTGGGGGAAAATACCTCAATGGCTACAGAATCCTCGAGGATCTCAACACCATGAGCTACGCCTCCCGGAATGGTCCAGGAGTCCCCGGGCCCCACTTCAAAAGTCTCTTCCCCGATGGTCAGAATGATTTTACCTGAAACCAGATAACCGGTCTGTTCATGAATATGGTCGTGGGTTGGAAGCACACTGCCGCCTTTCAAAAAAAATTCGCTCATCAGGGTCTTTTCCCCATATACCATAGCTTTCATTTTAATTCCGGGAAGGACTTCCCTGTAGCCGTTTACATCACTCTTGCAGAACATGATACCCTCTAGTTTTTGTTAAGGCTGGATCTATACAAATAAGCTGGATAAATCCAGGAAGAATTCGTCTTTATATTATTTTTTCTATTACTTTAGGATTTTTGTGATATAAATAAGGATTAAAGGCTTAGTCTGGAATTCAGTTAGTTCATGATCTAACAGGAAAATCTATAAAATTAATTAGATCAGATCTGGTTAACAGATCTGGTTTTTACCTTGTATTATCTGTGCAAAATTCGACGGCACGAAATTATAACACTAATTTTATATATTATTAGATAATATTAGAATATAGGCATCTGATAAGCGCTTTTCTCATATTCCCAACAGTTTTATACCCCCCAAAATCCCAAACTGCTCCCAATATCAGATGCCTGCTTTCCTTACCCCTTTAATCTACTGAACTTTTTACTTTCGTCTATTTTCTGCCTTTTTATTTTAATCCCATTGTCTTCTAAACCAGTTTGATCTTTTCATCTCTCTAATTTTTTACATGTATCTCCAGTTCTATTCCGCTGGCTATATTTTTGATAAACTCCGTGATCTCACTTACACGCTTGCTTATTTCTTTTCAAAAACTGCAGATTCATTTCAAAAACTATAGATTTGAAACTGTTGTAAAATTATTTCATCAAAAAGATTATGTAAAAGTAACTCCAAATCCGATACATGCCTTTTGTCTTATCACCCATCATTACCAAACGTTTATGCCTCTTTCCTGCTACCGCAAAGCTGTATCTTCTGGAATTGCATGACCGTCCGGTGTTTGCTTCAACTATCGGTGCTCATGTCCCTGAAGAATGGCCGCCTGACCAGATAACTTCTGAAGTCATCGAAGATTTTGTCGGGCGGATTCACGCAAGAGAAAGAAAAATCTGGAGCTTTTACTGGCTTCTTCGCCGGAAAGTTCCAGAAAACCCTGTTTTAATAGGACACGGGGGCTTTCTTGCCCATAGGAACGGGACGCTTGAAATAGGGTATTCTTTGCTTACTAACTATCAAGGCAGGGGATATGCAACCGAAGCTGTTCGATCAATGGTACAATGGGCTTCTTCCAGCCTCAAGAAAGACAGCATTATAGCGTATACCTATCCTCATCTGAAAGCCTCGATTCGGGTTCTAGAAAAGAATGGCTTCGTCTTAAAAGGAAATTCAGGCGAAGGCCCCGAAGAAGAAATAATAACTTATGAACTTTTAAGCGGAAACGAAAAATCTATCTCAGGTTCCTTAGAATTCAGGCCGGAGAAATTTTTACAGGAAATAATTTAAGTACTTCGAAAATTCCCAAAAAAATAGCAGTATAAACCTAATTTTATATATTTATGTGTATTATAGTTAGAAGGGCATCTGTAAACTCTCCTTTTAAACACCCCTCGTCTATCCCTGTTCCTCCTTTCTAAAGACAGATGCCCTTGTTCCTCTAAATTTCCTTAGTTTTGCCGAAAGAATGCATACTACCAAGAATTGCTTTT
>CAYSZA010000308.1:0-3550 GCA_964435275.1 uncultured Methanosarcinales archaeon
ATTATTCAGTACTTAAAGTTCTCAAGTTCAATTTCCAGTTACCTAGATATAGGGTTCCAAAGTTTTTCCACAGAAAAAAAGTTAAGAATTAAATAACTGGGGAACTGTAAAATATCAGGCTACAAAGATCAAGCGTTATAAGCACTATGACATTCAGAAAATAATACTTGAAATATATTTAAATATTAATTTTTTCAGATTTCAGAAAAATTCAGAATCCTGTCCAGCCTTTCAGATAGTGGGGTAGGATTCCGAAAAGGAAAACATTGATAAAGCCGTGCAAAACAGTAATAAATGGCAGACTTCTTGTTTTGTGGAAGGTTAGACCCATTAGTAGTCCTATGAAGCTTGTATAAAAAATTTCGTAGAATGTGCCGTATCCTGAGTGCATAAGTCCGAACAGAAGACTTGTAATCAATAATGATTTCTTGATATTTAGCGTCTGCTCGAGTCTAGTCTGGAGGATTGACCTGAAAATAAGCTCCTCAATCAGACCCACAAAGAAGACCATAATAAAGCTAAGTTTAAGCAAGCTCTCGAAAGTGAGGTCAGGAATCAAATATTCTGTCTTTATTGTCAGGTACTCCCCAAATCCAAGAACCAAACTCAAAGGAATCGAGAGAACCATATAGGCATTGATATTCTTCATAGAAATTCCAATCTGGTCAAAGGAATACCGCTGGTGGATAATTATAACTGCTACCGGGATTGCTAGAGTGCCGTAGATAAAGATAAAGGCATAAAGAGTTTTGTCAAAGAAAACAGGCATTGAAAGATTTATGAGTCTCAGGACAGGGAGAAGCATTAGCGCCTGGTGGATTTTCTGAATTTCAGAGTCTTTGACCAATATACTGGAAACAGAAAGTGCGATCAAAGTTCCGATGTGTACCCAGACGGCTATTTCCATCTCTCCCAAAAAAATTAAAATTTCGGCGAGGGCTATGCACAGGATCGGTATTGAAATAAATAATCTGCTTTTTCTGAGCTTGGAGGTTTCCGAATTTACTTCCTCAACTCCGGATGATTTCCGGATCTTAAGCGAATGAAGAAAATTAAGAAAATTGTTTCTAAGTTTTGTCTCTCTTGAAGTTACGCGTGGGTATATAAAAAGGGTCAGAACTGCTGTTCCTATTCCCCCAAGCATATACAAGACATCCGTACCGAGTCCGATTTTTTCGAAATTTCCGAGAATTTGATATGAGGTTAAGGTAACAATTAGGTATCTAGCTCCATCAAGGCCGGCAGGCATCTGCTCAGTGACATGCCCCATTTCTGGAGAAGTGGAAGGCTCAAGACTACTACCGGATGCAGTTTCGAGGAAAATTACCAGTAGAGCCAAAACGAGAAATGATACAATGATCAGGGAACTAAGTCCTTTTCGCCTTCTATGAGAATCAGTTGACTTTTGCATGGAATAACTCCTTTCAATGGGGCGGTCTCGGGTTTATTCTATACATCTTGACAAAGACTTTGTCAGTTTGACATAAATTGCGGATGTTTATATCTAAACACTGTATGAAATCTTATTGTAAGTATCGTATAAATTTTTGTCGATAGTCCGCTGCCTCGAAGCTAATCCGATTACACAATATTTTGAAATATCAGTAAGAACAGAGTCTATATCCACATATTTCGATGGGCATAGCCTGTTCCTGTATTGGTGCTTGCCAGAAAGTACAGATTTCAAAATAGTTTTCAGGTGGAGATGAAAGAACTTTTTTTCTCAGTTCTTATGCCCATTTTTACTTGATCCGATACTGTTATCTCTTTTTTTATCTCGTGTTTCCAACTTTGCTTACAGCTTTCCTTTCTGTTTTTTCTGATTTTTTTCTCTCTTAACCTGTATCCAGATTATTTTTCCGAATACAGAAGCTTAATTAATCACTTGAGCAAACCTTCTGATGCTGCTATTTTTACACTCTTTTCGAGAACCAGACGACTTAACCTGTCGTCTCCCTGTTAATTTCTTTATCTTTATATTGAAAAAGTGCGGCGAGTGGTAAGCAACAATAGTACAGGTTCAAAACTTCACATACTGCAGAGTAAATTCTGAAAAAAATCTATAAATTTGCGTGACTGAAATCAGCGAGGTACTTAGCTCTATGCTGCTGATTCTAAAACTTATCCTTTTATCAACATTATATTATATTTTTGAGATCTTATATTAATACTGATTTTCAAAAGCTGTTATTTCAATCGTACAATTTTATCTCGGTATCAATACAGATTCTCTTGGTATTGTTATTTCTCAATTATTATTTTATGGTAGTAAAACTGTCAATAAATTTATATATCTGTCTTCTAAATTCAAAATTAAAAAATTGATATTGTAATATTGTCTGGCAGACTAACAGTGTTACTCCGTCAAATTACGTGAATTTTGAGATGTTCATACATAAACTTATCTAAAATACTTACACATATAGTTACATAATAAATTACTTAATACAGAAGGGGGTCATCCAGAATGATTGATCAATTGTTTGCGGACAATTGCACTCACCCTATAGTAAATAAAAAAACAAAATGTAACGTTGGCAAAAGTTCGAAAAATATCGTGGCAGTTCTTCCTGCCTACAATGAAGAAGTTTCCATCGGAAGCGTTATTCTTCTCACAAAACTCTATGCCGATAATGTGATTGTGGTTGATGACGCCAGCTCAGATCGGACAGCTGAGATTGCAAAAAAAGCAGGGGCTGAAGTAGTCATACACAAGACTAGCAGGGGAAAAGGTGAAGCTCTTGAAACCGGCTTTAAAGTTGCATCCGACCTTGGTGCCGATATAATTGTGACAATGAATTCTAATGGCCAGCATAATCCTGCCGATATCCCGAGACTCACTGCCCCGATTATTAAAGGCAGCGCTGACATAGTTAACGGTAACCGCTCTTCAAACAGTCCGGGCAGGAATATTCCTGCCTACCGCCGTGTCGGGCAAACTGTCCTAAACACGTTCACAACCCTGAACTCAGGCAGGATCACAGGTTTTCAGAGTGGGTTCTGCGCCTGTGCAGCCTCTACAAAAAATGTCATTCACTTTGATTCCCAGGGTATGCTAATAAAAAGTGAAATGCTTGCAGATGCTGGAAAATTCAGCCTCCGCATAAAGGAGGTCGAAGTCGGCAATTCTCATAATTTTAGATTCAAAGTAAGGGGTCCTATCGAGTACATTCGTGAAAGTCTGAAAACGATAGTAGGGGATATAGAAATCAATAAGCCGCTTTACCTCTACGCAGTTCCGGGGTTTGCCCTAGCCACATGCGGTTTCTACATGGGCTTGAAATTTCTTGAAGCCTTTCTCCTTGGGATAGAAAATCTGCACTTCTGGTCGGTATCCCTCATGGTTTTCCTGTCAGTTGCAGGCGTGTATATGACAATCAGGGGAATCGTAATGCATTCCCTGGTAGAGGTGACTACACCCCTGGCAGAGGTGACCACACAAACGGAGACTGTATGAATATTTATCATGCAGCTGCCCAGATATCTGCCCTGGAAAAATAGCCGGATTAAGCTTACTGGCTTTTTTACGCTTTTTATACAGGTGTCTGAG
>CAYSZA010000309.1:0-3495 GCA_964435275.1 uncultured Methanosarcinales archaeon
TGCCTGATAATATTCTTGACCCGCCTGTCCCATTCTGTGGACTCGAAAAGCTCCTTCAATTCGGGAGAATCATTGATGAAACAGAAACCCCAGTAAACCGCAGGCAGAAACTCACGTTTCCAGTGCTCTTTTTTCTTTTTGTCAAGGAACTGGTAGGTTTCCGAAGACGAGAGACGGCTTACGAACCCGAGAACTTTTACAAGCTCAGGGATAGTTTTCTGGGCCGAACCGAGTTTCAGGCATTTGAACCTGTGACTGTCTATCTTCCGGAAATCTGGCTCGAAACCAAGGGTTTTCAAGATCCGGTTTTTCTCAGGCATAGAGAGGTGTCCGCCTTCGTATTTGAGGGAATTCAAAGCCTGGAGTTTTAGCAACCATTCGACCTCTCCGAAAACCTTGGGTTTGTGCTGCCTTGAAACATCCCCTAGCCTGCGGTCTTCATAGGCTTCCCGCTTGAGCTTATTTATACTACCTGAAAGCTCGGCAAGTTCTTCTGCGTCCCTGGGCTCCCTGACCCGGAATCTCAGGGTAGCCCGCATAAGTTCCCGTTTTTCACGTTCAAAAACCCCGATGTCCTTCTCCTCTGTCAGCGCGAGCAGGCGTGAGAAGTATTTTGCCCTTATGGAAGTCGGAGGGAGCCTTACAGGGATTTCCCTGAACTGTGCGCCATTCCCTTTCCCCTTACCGCCGGGCCCGAGTTCCACTTTCTTAATCTCGATCTTTCCTTCTTCAATCGCCCTGGCCGCATCTCCTTCCGAGAAAAGTTCCTCAAGACGGATCTCAGGCTGGAGCATCTGAACCTGGTCGACTTTTTCCCCGGAAAAAACACCCTCCCCAAAGCGCTGGTAGAGGGAATCAATGCTGTCTGAAATTTCAAAAATATTTCCCTGCTGCTTTCCTGATACGGGAGAAAGCCTTGTCACCCTTCCGACCTGCTGTTCAAAGAGCCGCATACTCAGGGTAGGGCGCAGCAAAACAAGGGCTTCGAGCCCCGGAAAGTCAAAACCCTCAATCAGCATGCCTACAGTGCACAGCACATAGGGAGGTTTTCCCATTTCCCTGAAAGCTGTAAGAATAGCATGCTGTTCATCTCTGGGCAGTTCGGAGCTTATAAAAACCGTATCTCGAAACTCGCCTTCAGGCGTATAATTCTCAAAATCTACGGGCAATATGAGATCAGGGTTCTTTTCAAGCTTCTGGACTGAGATTTCCCCGTTGAAAACCGAGGAGGTAAGCTTTGCATGGAACGCGTTAATTTCTTCGCCGCTTGCGCCTGCGCCGTAGACGCGTTTCCTGACGGGGGCGCAAAAGACAAGCGTTTTTGCGTGCCTCTTTTTTACCATGCAGTCGTACACATCTTTTGCAAGCTGGGTTCTCAGGATTACCTTTTTCAATTTGTCGGGAGTGCTGCAGTCAAGGAAAAGGTCCTGTCTATCAAGCTCGTCAAGCCCTTTTTCAAAGTCAAAGATTTCAAAGATATCTTCCGAACTCTCGGCAATAATATATTTAAGAGGTGCAAGTTCTTCATCCAGAATGCACTCAGGAAGGGTTTTTGCGTATACTTCCCTCATGTCCCCTGCAATTTCATCTACGAACTTGACATTTCCGACAACACCCTGGAACGGGGTTGCAGTCATTCCCAGGATTTTTGTCTTTTCCCCGAACTCATTAAGAAAATCATTTCCTCGATTGTTAATGAAATTGTGAATCTCGTCAACGATTACAAGGTCGGTAAATTCAAGAATCAGGTCTTTGATTTCGGAACTTTGCTTCCCTAGCACGGTCTGCAGAGAGGCAAAAAGTACAAGACCCTCACCTTTTCCCTTCCCGAAAGATCTTAGAGTTTCGACAAGCTCTTTTCTGTCCACCTTATGTTCGGACGAAAGAAGCGCACTATTGGGAAAAAGGGGCTGATTCTTCTTCCTGTCATAATAAGTCTGGCTAAGAAGAGGGTTGTTTTTCGAGACCAGGAAAAGCACAAGTTTTCCTTCGTCATAGTACTTTTTCATTATATGTTTTGAAAGAAAGGTCTTACCCCAGCCTGTAGGAACCTTGATATAGCCTCTCTGATGAGTTTCAAAATATCTCATTACGTCTTCGAAGATTTTCTTTTTATCTTCCCTCAAGGGCTCAAGCTCGACGGTTTCCATGCCGGCTGCGATTTCATTTGAGTCTGTCATCAGTACGCTGTCCTTATACTTTTCACTGTAAAAACTTTTTAATGCCTGCGCGAAACCAGAAAGTACCTTTCAAATAGGTTTCTGGGAAACTGGTATAACCATGCAGCGGGAAATGCTGCATGTATATGTAAACCTGATAAGAAGTAACTCCCCGTAACTTACAAATTACTGATAAAAACTTCAGTCCAGAAAACTTCAGTCAGGATCTTTTCGTCCAGAAGCGAAAAAGAATAACCCTGGAACTGCTTTTATTTAAAAGGAATCCCTTTTCAATAATAAGAATTACGTCAATATATATGTTATGCCAAAAAGCTAGAAGGTAGAAGCAAATAAGGAGTTTTTGCTTCCCCTGGCGGCCTCTGAAAAACTTGTTTGAGAGATTTTAGAAGATTTGAAGGAGTTTAGAAGAACTTTGGCCTTGCAGAGAGATATTTTGCAAGTGGCAGTTTTCGATATGGTTTTCCTGAGATTTCGCCCCTGATCCGTGCGTTAAGTTCTTCCGGAGTGATTTGCACCTTTTTCGGCTTATCCTGCCCGGATTCAGCCCTAATGGTTACGTTAATGGTGCCATCTTCGATTTCTTTATCTCCAATGACCACCACATAAGGAACCCATTCCCTGCCTGCTTCCCTGACCTTCTTTCCTATTGACAGATCCCGGTCGTCGATATCAACCCTGCAGTCCAGTTTCTGTGAAACCTCTTCAGCAAAGCTGACGTGTTTTTCTGAAATCGGCACAATCCTTACCTGGGTGGGGGAAAGCCATACAGGCAGCGTGGGTACTTTTCCTTCTTCGGTTTCCATTGCAGCCTTTTCAAGAAGGGCGTAAATACAGCGTTCGATTGCCCCACTAGGAGAGCAGTGAAGTACGACAGGCCGCTCCAGTTTGCCATCCTGGTTTACGTAGGAAATATCATACCTTTCGGCGTTTTCGACATCAATCTGGACCGTTGAAAGTGCACTTGCCTTTGCAAGGGCATCTACAAAGTTAAATTCGAACTTGAGTACGAAGTAGAAGAAACGGGTATCCCACATCTCCACAAGTACGGGTTTGTTGACGGTCTTTGCCATATTGACTACAAGCTCTTTATTCGACTCGTAAAAGTCCCTGGTAAAGCGGATTGCAACCTCGTAATCGTTGATATGGATTCCCATATTCTCAAGGACATCGATGCAGAGGTCATACTGCTGTTTGAACTGGTCCACAGCCTGGTCCATGTCCTCGCAAAGTGTATGCATATCAGGCATGGTAAAGGCCCGAAGCCTTCTCAAGCCCACAAGTTCTCCCCGCTGTTCCTTCCTGAAACTGTAGCGGG
>CAYSZA010000310.1:0-3491 GCA_964435275.1 uncultured Methanosarcinales archaeon
TTCTTGCTCCTGACTTCAAGCCCGATGCCCTTGAATACCTGAAAAACAAAAGTGAGAATCTCAGACTTCTAAGACTGCCTGAGCTCAGAGAAGTTTTCGGAACAGACTACACATATAAATACATAATCGGAGGCATGCTCAAGCAAAGCCGCGATATTGGCCTCTACGAGAAATGGGAATCAGTCACAGATATTCTCTATCCTGAAGAGAAACGCTCTCTCTCGGAGTTCTGTCTGAAAGCCTGTAAGGCAACCAAATCCAATGCAGTGATTCTTGCTCACGAGTACGAGCCAGGATTTTTCATGGTACTTGCTATGGGTGCGGGGCAGCCTAATAGAGTGGACTCCATTCGTAAACTGGCAGCCACAAAAGCCGTAGAAAATCTCAGGATAATTTATGAACGGGAACGCCCTGCAACTTCCTTTGAAGCTTATTGCCAGGAAATAATGTCAGAATGCGTAATGGCCTCCGATGCCTTTTTCCCATTTGATGACAGCATAGTCTACGCCGCAGAGAATAACATCCGCTACATAGTCTCCCCAGGCGGATCAATTAGGGACGGCGAAGTCATTGCTACTGCAAACCGGCTCGGAATTTCCATGGTTTTTACAGGCATGCGCCACTTCCTCCATTGAGATTTTTTCAGGCTATTAATAAAAACGAATAAACTAAGGCAAGAAGCAAAGAACCCTGCCATCCTGGGGCAGGGAAAACTTTAACTTAAATTTAGCTCTAAAAAGTTTTAGTGCCTATTTGTTACTAGCTTTAACTGCTTCTATTGATAAATTTGAACGTTTACAGATCAGTATACGTTCAAATTTATTTACTCTCCCACTGGGTAGACTTTTCATTTAAGTCAATATATACTTCAATAAATTACTTGCGATTTTCTCATTTTCAAATATTAATTTTTTCAGATGTAAATTTCGTTCCATTTCCCGGTGAGAAATTCTGAGCTTTATATTAATAGAATAATCTGATACCATTGACATATAAATTTTTTTTGCAGATTGGAAAAAGTTATTAAAAAAGACAATTTATATTTTCGGAAGGCTGGTACGTACAGTCATTAACAAGAGAAAAAAGTTATCAATAATTAAGTACACTTTCGAAAAAGATAATATATATTGAATTCGTATAGCATTCTAGCACTGCTATATCATCCTGATATAACTGCTCCCTTAAATCAATATAAAAAATCAGAGGAATATAAAACTTAAATTTTATTTATTGTAAATAAAAGCAAAAAACCTGTATAAAGACATTAAGCTCCAATTAGATCCAGAAACATAAGAAAAATAATGGGTTGATAGAAGTGAAATCCACCGGACTTTTAAGTATTCTCACTTTTTCTGAAAAAAGGAAGGATATTCTATTTTTGCTTCAGGAGAAACCAAGAACCCTTTCCGATATCAAAGACTATTTTGATGTAAAGTCACCTGAAATCCTGCCTCGCCTTAAGGAAATGGAAGAAGCAAACCTGATTATCAGGCAGGAGGGAATGTATCGGTTGACACCCCTTGGAAAAGTCTCAGCTATATATTACAAGCCGTTTCTGGATACCCTCTCAGCTATAGAAACAAACGAGGATTTCTGGAGAGACCATGACCTTGCTGCGATTCCAGAGATATTGCTAAATAGAGTTCAGGAGCTTAAAGAGTGCAGAGTCGTAAGAGATGAACATGAGCATATTTACGATACTCATAAGGCATTTCTGGAGAATGTACTGTCTTCTAACCGCTTCGTGGGGTTTACATCCATCTTTCTTCCAAGCCATCCCCCAATGTTCCTCGAATTGGCCCGCAGAAACATTCCGATTTCCATAATTGTTACACCAAATGTATTTTTCAAAATAAAAAGTGAGCACAGTTCTGAAATTGAAGAATTCCTTAAATTCAAGCATACAAGTTTCCACGTGTACGACAATGCAAAGGTAGCCTTTGTAGTAACCGATCGCTTCCTATCCCTCTCACTCTTTTTCAAAAACGGAACTTTTGATCCTCGAAATGATCTGATAGGTTTTGACTCGTCCTCAATCAGATGGGGAGAGGATCTCTTTAAGCATTATAAAGAGAACTCGATTGAAATAAAGAGTTTATAAGTTTTGAAGATTTTTGCAAAGAGGCCTTGAACTTGATAGCTAGATAGGGATTTGAGTTTTTACCCCGCAAATTCCGGTGAATCAAATCGCTTTCTCTGAGGTACTTTACCTGCATTATCGCTTTTATATTTCAGAATGGATACTATGACTGGTACATATCTTATGCCATGAAAGCACCCATAATCGTCCTCAGTCCGATAATTGAAGTTGATTCCCCATCCACAAGAATGGCCCTCTCGAACCTCCGGGAAGTAGGCTCCTCATCGTCAGCTTTTGTATATTTCTGGATGCAGATCAGCCCGCATATGAAGCTGTAGAGAACAGTAAGGGGCTCGAAAGCAAGAACTCCGTTGATTAGGGCAATACCGAGTATCAGGTGGGAGAGAAGGTGCAATCCGAGAAGGAAATTACGGGTATTTCGTGCTCCAAGGCTTACAGGAAGGGTCTTGATGCCTGCAAGGGTATCTCCTTTGATATCTTTAAAATCGTATATAGCAGAATTGATAAAAAGTTTGACTCCAAAGAAAGTGAAAACTAAAAGTACAGGGAACATGCTTCTACAGGTGCTGCCTGCAAGCCCTGAGATGAAAGCACCCCAGGTGAGACCTACAACAAAGTTTTTGACTCCGAGTCCACCTTTAAGTTTCAAGGCAAATTTTCCGATTTTAATACCTTTACTGTAAAGGAAGCCGGTTACGAGAGGTAAGAATGCAAGTGCAAGCATTCCTTCTTTTGCCAGTACATAACTTCCCATCACAAACGTAATCAAAGAGGCTACAAGTCCTATTTCCTTTCTTGAGCCACTTAACTCGCTCCGGTTTACGATATCTTCTTCGGAGCCAAGAGCCCTATCGAGTGTATATACACTGTATATTACAAGTCCTCCAGCGATACAGGTAAATATACTTGAATGGATTTGAAGCAGGAGGAAGGCAATATGAATTCTTAGTGCGCCTGAAAACGCAACCAAAACGGAACTTTTTAGGAGTTCGAGTGTAGCATTCTTTTGCCCGAATTCCGGAGCATTCTTTCGTCTGTACCTGAGAAAGCGTTCAAAACTTCCGAAAAATACATTGGAGCTCATAAAAGTAATACTGATACACTTTCAAATATTATTTACTTGATGTAATATTTTACATTGTGTATAAGATATGAGGATTTAACTCTTTTTTAGAGAAATGAGCTAATATTAGTGGAATAAACTAACAATTATTTTTAGGAGGAAATTATGTTCTTTTTACTGGATAAAAAAGACATTGTCATGCTTTCTAAAGGAATCTGAAGACTTGCAGGCGTTGAATCAATAGAATCGAATAAATTTACTGAGTAGCAAAAGTGGAAATCCTGGAAAAGTTATTCAAATTAAGTCAGAATAAAAACGATCCCAAAA
>CAYSZA010000311.1:0-3489 GCA_964435275.1 uncultured Methanosarcinales archaeon
ACCAATTGGAAAGTATAACTCGACACAAAAAAATTAAATTGAAGAATCGTTTTTTAAAATACTTTACTTCAATAACTTCAGTGCATCTCTGCAAGCAGCAACAGCCGGAGCACCTGAAGTGATGAAGATAACATCCATGGCTTCCATTATTTCTTCTTTAGTCACCCCATGGTTAAGGGCACTTTTCATCTGTGCCACCGTACAGGCTTCACACTGTTTGGACGCCACAACTGCAAGTGCCATAAGGATTTTCGTTTTTGCGGGAAGAGCTCCGTCGGATAATAATTTTCCGTCACAGCGCCTGTACTTTATAAGAAACTCAGGGTCAAGTTCCTCAAGAGTTTCTAAAATATGGGGCTTAAATCCCATTTTCTTTTCTATACTCTCAACTACTTGTTTATGTTCTGTCAAGTTAGGCCACCTGCCATTACAGAATATATAACATTAATATATAATGTTAATTTTTTCTATCCGATATAGCTGATATTAAGAGTTAACTGTTAAATTTACGGATTATGCAAATTGTAGCATTTTTCAATGGAGGTTTTGGGTTTAAACACAGAAATCTTCTCCAAGAATAGTGTCAATGCACTCACGGCACATCATTCTGGGAAGATCCTTCTTTAGTGTCACATGGGGCAGTGGATATCCTCCTTTCATGGGGAATTCTACCTGTTTGATATGCTCCGTGCAGAGGCCTTTTCCGCAGACAATGCAAACACCTACTGCTTCATTGACCTTGTTCCCCTCAGCACAATCGTAACATCTTAGCATTTTTGACCACCTCAACAAACCTCATTAAACAGGCAGTTATTCTTCAGTACATCGTGGCAGGGAAGGCAGACAATCCTTTTGATATGTTCAATATCAGGTTTCAGCTCTACTGGATAGCTTCCTTCCCACACAGGGGTTTCCTCATGGAGAAGGTGCTCCTTACAAACCCCTCTCCCGCACACAATACAAATTCCAACAGCATCTTTATCTTTACCTTCTCTGGCACATTCGTAACATTTCATTCGGTCTTCCTCCATTCAGAAAGTCATTTTTTGTCCAAAATTTTTTGTCCAGAATTTGAGCCTGAAGTGCGCATATTTGTATTCTCTTCAAATTGTATCATAAAGTAAATTTCCATGTATGACCTGCGTTTAAGAATTAAACCAAGCATGGAAAAACCATTCCTAAGGCTAATTTAACTTTAAAATTGTGCAATAAAATAACTGAAATTTTTAATTAGAAATTCTCCTTTGAATTTGAAGAGTATATACTGTATACTTTGTAGTCAAGGTTCTATGGATACATTATTCTTAGTCTACAAGAGTCATCTCTTCTCCACAGCAAACGAGAGTTCCGCCTCCTACTTCTTCTACGACAACCTCGTTGCCGCAGATCTCACAGCGATATCTTTCTCCTTTAGCAGATACACCCATAAACAATTCACCTCATTCTCAATTTAGTTTTCCAAAAACAATTTATATTTTATCCCAATTGTTTGATTTCATTCACAATTTTACCAGCATAATTTTCTCACTTTATGTATAAAATCAAACACTGTAAACGTTGTAGTTACAGCTAGTTACAGCTAAAATTTAAACAGTTACGGGTTTAATGTTGTTAATTTTTAAGTTTAACTGCTTAAACTTGTTATACATCTGCACGTCCTGCTATTCCAGTTTTGTTGTTGGAATTAAGATTCGATTGTGGGAGAGAATTATTGAAAAATAAGTAAGAGAATATCTCTTTACATTCTTCCCCAACATAGAGATATGCTCGTTTTTAGGATATGATCAAAAACTCAACTCCCACTTTTAAACAGAAGCCTGCTTACTTGCAGGTATCGAGAAGACCTTTCTTTTTTCCTCCTCTCTGTTCAGAGGGGTGTATTGGTTCAACTTTAGCTTCTTCTTCCTTCTTTGGTTCTGCTTTCTTTTCTTCTGACATGGATTCAACTCCTTACTAGCTTATGTTTTAAAAACAATGCTTTTGTTTCAAGTTTTAATCTCATGCCCCAGGTTCAGTTACCTTCAAAAGACTCCCAGCTTTCAGGTCTAATTCGGACCGTTTTCAGCTACCTTCAATATACCGGGTTAATGAAGGACTTTCTGACCCTTTCGTGACTGACAGTGAAATCAGATACTTTTCAACGTTCTCTGGAATCGTCAAACATATCATTTTATTCACATTAGCTTATTACGATTAATCAAATATGACCCCAGAAAATGATAAAAAGTACCCATTTTAATTACGTCCACTTAATTTATTAATTTTTGCAACAATTTAGAGAGCTGATTCTAAAATTCAAAATTATAAACCAGGGGTATTAAAAGATGAGAGCCTATCTTTAATATGTTCAAAAAAGCCTGTCTTATTTCCCGGGCATTTTCTTCACCTGTCTTAAAAGTCACTCTAAGCTTGCTTCTTCAACTGGACCTTTGTCAGGGCTTGGTCTGAATCTTTATCATAAAGATAACTTTGTTTCCTGCATCAACTCTGCGTTAAAATTCTTCAAACACCTCATGAAACAAAAGCATTAAATCTGAAGTTGAGTATGTTTGGGGTTAAGTTAGCCAGCAAAAGACGAGATGAATTTCCAATGCCAGTAATTACCTTACAGTATGACGACCTCGAGAAACTCACAGGAACCGATAAGGAAACCATCATAAAAAGGGTGCCCATGATAGGGGCCGATATCGAAAGGGTAGAAGACGAATATATCGATATCGAGTTTTTCCCTGACAGGCCTGACCTTTATAGCGTGGAAGGGGCAGCCAGGGCAATGCGAGGTTTCCTGGACCTTGAGACCGGGCTGTCCGAATATGAGGTAAACCCGTCAAAGGTCTCGATCTCGGTCAGTGAGGATATCCTGAGAATCAGGCCTTTCCTTGGATGTGCGGTTGTAAGGGGCGTAAAATTCACGTCCTCTTCCATAAAATCCCTTATGGACCTTCAGGAAGACCTGCACTGGGGGCTTGGAAGAAACAGGAAAAAAGTGTCCATAGGCGTGCACGACCTTTCAAACGTAAAGCCGCCTTTCCGCTATATGGCCGTTGACCCGAGTTTCGAGTTCGTGCCGCTGGATTATACCGAAAAGATGAGCATGACCGAAATCCTTGAGAAGCATCCCAAAGGCATGAGGTTTGCCCATCTTGTCAGGGGCTTTGACAAATACCCGATCATCCTGGATGCAGACGACAACGTGCTGTCCTTCCCACCTATCATTAACGGGACACTTACAAGTGTGACCGAGAGCACAACAGATCTCTTTATTGATGTCACAGGGCTTGGAGAAGCCGTATATACCGCCCTGAATATTGTTGTTACTGCGCTTGCGGAAAGAGGCGGACAGATCGAGTTTGTAAAGGTTACCAGGCCCGACTGCGGTGAACTTATCCTGCCTGACCTCGAGCCGAAGACCAGGTTCCTTACAAAGACTGAAGTAAAAGTCCTTCTAGGCATGGAACTTTCCTTAGAAGAAATCGTTAAACAGCTTGA
>CAYSZA010000312.1:0-3450 GCA_964435275.1 uncultured Methanosarcinales archaeon
TTCTGTACTTCAGGTATGTACGTCCTAATAACTAAAAATAATATAAAATAAAATTGAAGTAATTAATAGAAAAGTATTTTATTTTATTTGCAAACCCTGTTTTATAAAGTGAAAGCTTATATATTATTCTTTATATATGTTTTTCGTTACACATAACGATTCATATAAAGGGGTCCAAAATGAAAAAAGTGGTATGTGATAAAAATTATAGAGGGAGTCTTCTTACAGCAGTTTTAGTAATAACGGCGCTGGTGCTTTTAGTGTTGGTAAGCTTAGTAGGCGCAACACCGTTTGCGTATATTACGAATTATGACGACGATACTGTTACTGTGATTGATGTATCCAATAACACTGTCACAGCTACCGTGCCCGTAGGAACTGGTCCTTATGGAGTTGCAATCAGTCCGGATGGATCAAAAGTGTATGTGACGAACAATGAAAGTAATAATATCTCTGTAATTGACACGGTCACAAACAAAGTTATAGGTACTGTGAATGTGGGGGTTTGGCCGTGGGGGGTTGCAGTAAGTCCTGATGGATCAAAGGTATATGTGACAAACTACCTAAGTTTCAATGTCTCTATAATTGACACTGCAAACAACACTCTTACAGACACTGTGGATGTGGGAATTGGTCCCTTTGGAGTTGCAGTCACTCCCGATGGAAAAAAGGTATACGTGACAAATTGGGTAGATAGCACTGTCTCTGTAATTAATACAACAAACAACACTGTTACTGACACGCTGGATGTAGGCAGTTGGCCCAGGGGAATTGTAGTCAGTCCGGACGGATCAAATATATACGTGGTTAATGAGAATAGTAACACTACCTCTGTAATTAACACAACAAACAACACAGTTATAGCCACTGTGCCTGTAGGCGAAGAACCTGTAGGAATCGCAATTAATCCGAACGGAACAAAGGTATATGTGACAAATAAGTTCAGCGGTAATGTGTCTGTAATTGACACGTCGACAAATACAGTTACAGCCTCGATATATGGCTTAGAATTCCCTGAGGGGATTGCAATCACAGCTGATGGGTCAAAAGCATATGTAACAAACTATTGGGACAACAATACTTCTGTGATTGACACATCCAGTAACACTGTAATAGGTACAGTATCTGTGGGAAAAACTCCTGTTGCTTTCGGGCAATTTATAGGATGGTCAGCAGAACTGCTAGAAATAAAAGTTGTCTCTCCCTCGGATACAGCCCGTTTTCAGGAGATAAGTGCCCATATCGATAACAACATAGAAAAATCATTCAGTTACATGGAATAAACAATCTCAGTCACCCATGACTTGACGATTTATATTATTCGAAATCCAGTAAGTGGTCTGAATTTTGGTCTCTATATTGAAATTACAGACTTTATTATCTATCATTTATATCGTCTTTCTGGGGAATAAATTAACTAAAGATTAAAGCAACATGTTTTCAAGAAACTATATGAATATAGTTTACTTTTTAAAGAGCTATTTGCCAGATGAGGGGGATACATATAGATATTTTAACTGATATGTCCGTAAAAATCGCAGAAGCTACAGTTCCTGATGAGATTGATTTAGCACCTCTTATAACTGATGCCTTTGTTCAGGGTGGAGAAAAAAAAGATTCCCTCTTTGGCAAGCAGGAAAGTGCAGAGATTGGAGCTTTCGGATTTTTTGAAGGCCTGTTACTTTTTCCGTGGATCTTGAAAGGAATATCCGTGACCTCTCGTTTTATACTTGATCTATTATCAATAGATGATAGTCATATTTCAACTGTAAGTGATTTTCTGAACATATACGATAAACTGAAAGGAATAGGAAAAGAAAATCAACTTCCAGAAAAATACCTTGTTCCAGTCTCAAACATTTTTAGTATATTTTCGTCAGAATTAAAAACTTCTGGACTTCCTGAAGACCAATGTGATAGAATTATTTCTAACGTTCTTGTCACTTTGTTGAAAGATCCAGCGATTTCCGTATTATTTGTGGAAAAAGTCGCTGGAACAAAGTGATATCATGCCTGAAGATGAGAAGTGCCAAATTCTTCCTCCATGGCTTTGGATCTGGTTTATTCTGTACCTGTATACATTTCCTGATCAGATAGGATTATTAAAAGAGAACTTAGGAGCTTTTTTCTTTTCGACAGACCCAATATATTCGGAGATTACTCTCGTCAACAGGTTTAAGCTAATAAATGCACCTTACTGGATTCCAAGTGTTTTCCTGTTCTTTGGTGCGTTGAGCGTCTTTTTTCCGCAGTTACGAAAAAAAAATCTGGAGAAAAAGTATAACCTCACTGATAAATATCAATCCGTTCCAGCAATCATAGAAATCGAAAATTTTCTTAAAATACATGCTCCGGAGCTTAGGATAAAAGCTAACCTCCTGAGTTCCAGCGAAGAGGTATTTGTCTATCCTCTTGGGTATCGTAAAACTGGTATAGCAATATTTGGAAAGTTTATTAAATCCTGGCGCTCTGACCGAGAAAGTGCTCAAGCGGTACTTCTTCATGAGATTGGTCACTACCGGAATGGCGATGTTTTAATTCTCGGGACAGGTAGTCTCTTTGAGTTCGTGGTTAGACACTCTGTAAGTATAATTCTCTTTTTTAGTCTCATTCAAATAATTTTAGGTCTTATTGACATAACGGATTCCAGTTCTCATAATATGCTAATAGGTGTATTTCTTCCTATCAACATAATTACAGATCCGATCATTATTTTATTCCAAACCCTTGCCTTCTTTACTCTCCCAATAGCAGGCATCTGGGCTGCAGAACTTAACGCAGATAGATTTATGCTGACATCAAAAGTAAACTCTACAAGTAGTTCTTTAAAATCTATGGAAAGATTGAGAAAAGAAAAATCTTTGAAACAATGGCTTTTTTCTCAGGTAACTCATCCTCCAAACTCCTTCAGGCGCTGGATGGCTATCCACTCAAGCGAAAAGAAAACCATTTTACTATATCTCTTTCTTTTTCCTATAGCATACGTATTTCAATTGGTTATGCTTGAAATGTATGCATTATCCAGTTATTTTATAACATATCTGTTTAAAGAAAGAAACACGCAAGAAATCTTGGAAAGCTTAATCAAAAACTCACTATTGTACGTAAATGCCAGGTCGCTTACATGGTTTTTCTTTTCTGTTGTAATCATATCGTGGCCACTTATTGCAATTTATTGGGTTAGATTTTTTTCAAGGGTGCGTGAAACATATAATATTGAAAATTATAAAGAGTATCTCTTTAACGCTTCGTTTTGGATATGTATTTTTGGTCTCTCCTGTTCAATTTAAGTATCCAGAGGTTGCTATAATAAATAACAAGTTTAGTATTTTTTAATCTGTATAACTGCTTGTAACGTAACCTTAGATAACTGTTGGAAATAATAAGCTTACCTTACCCTTAGCAAGTTTCAGTGCCAGCTACATTTATAAGATCACTCAGTAATATTTA
>CAYSZA010000313.1:0-3435 GCA_964435275.1 uncultured Methanosarcinales archaeon
CTTCCATCTTT
Organism: uncultured Methanosarcinales archaeon; assembly: GCA_964435275.1. GTDB lineage: Archaea > Halobacteriota > Methanosarcinia > Methanosarcinales > Methanosarcinaceae > Methanosarcina. The sequence continues at coordinate 12 of CAYSZA010000313.1, forward strand.
TCCATTTATTCCAGTGCTTATTGTTTTCCGGAACTGTCAAAGTCAAGCATTGATTCTGCTTGCATTCGGCTACTATTGCGGACAAATTAAAAACGTTGAAAATTTCCTTCAGTCAAATCCCAACTATTTGCAATAATAGCTAAATTAACAGATAATAGATTAGATAATTGTCCTGATACAAAATACTTAGGAGTTTTTTTATTCTCTCTGAGAGAGTCAAAATCTGGCATTGATTCGGCTAACAATTGATCACAATCAAAAACTCAGAAAAGAAAATGTATCCTCTTTCTCGATTTTTCAAAATATCTGACGCCAGTTTTGACCTGAGATCCTGGCGTGGAAGCTCAGTCACTGAGCCGGAAGCCTAGCGTCTGTAAGAATACTTCATTGCGTACTGGATACATTTCTCAAAATGTTCACAATTTTTACAATCTTCCCAGAGAAGTAACTTTTCGGAGGCCTCTATTTTTGTAAAATTCAGTTTTTCAAAAAAGGCAGGCGCAGTAGTCCTTACATACAAATCGCAAGCTTTCTCGTCAACTGTTGTCAGGAGATACTCAATGAGCCTGGTCCCAATACCTTTTCCACGGAAGTTCGGATGGACAGCGATTGAGTGGATTTCCAGAAACTCTTTGCCGTGGGATTCGGATCGGATAAGGGCAGCACATCCTGTAATTATTCCGTTGACTTCAGCAAGCACGAAATCTTCCGGTTCAAGTCCTTCCATGTCAAGAAAGTAAGTGGATAGAAGCCTCTGGATTGCCAGCAGATTTGGTTTCCCAGCTTTTCGAATTAAAATTTCGGTCATGTCTTTCCAATAAAGAGTTTAATAATCAGTTTTTCTATGGATTATCCAATCTGTTCTTATCTGTTTTTCCCAGATGAATCTTCTCAATCGCTTTTTATTTGTTTTTCCCGGAGGTAAGGTTCGTCCATGCTACCGCTACGGAAGCCTTCAAGGTCAAGGGTTACGTAGTCAAAGCCCAGGGATTTCAAATGTCGCGAAATTTTCTCTCTTTTCCTTAAAGCGTCTTCAAACTCCTCCTGAATTACTTCTATCCGGGCGAGATTCTCATGCATTCTGACCCTGAACTGAGTAAAACCCAGGGAAAAAAGGAATTCTTCGGCTTTTTCGAGTTTCTGGAGAGTTTCGAGAGTTATTGGCTGCCCGTAGGGAATACGTGTCGCAAGACAGGCTGCAGACGGCCTGCTGGCTGCTGAAAGGAAAAGCTCGGAAGCAATTTCCCTGATTTCTTCTTTTGTCACGTCGAATTCAACGAAAGGGGAAAAAACCTTTTCTCCGGCTTCCTGCACTGCCCTGTATCCTGGACGGTTTTCCCCATGTATTTCGGAGGAGTTCGTACCCTCAAGTATAACTTCATATCCCATTTTTTCCGTGAAATCCAGCAGGGTTTCAAGCAGGGCTTTTTTACAGAAATAGCACCTGTTTAATGTATTCGCGGAAAAGTAAGGAAGGCTCAACTGGGAGAAAGGGAGGATTTTATGTTGAATTCCGATCTCACAGGCTGCCTGCACAGCTGTTTCCAGCTGTTTCCTTGGAAAAAGCGGGGAGTCTATAGTCACGGCAAGGGCTTTATCCCCAAGTGCTCCAAAAGCAAGGGCTGCAAGAGTTGTACTGTCCACCCCTCCTGAAAAAGCAATGACTGTACTTTCTCTGGCTTTTATAGCCTCTTTTATCAATCCTATCTTTTCAGTGGCCATTACTAACGGATTTTTAGCTAATAAGATATATGTATTTGCAGCTCTATAGTCAGCTACTTAAGATAGTTGAAAAAAGATCAATGTGTTTACTTAATTAAGGCTGTATCTGAGCCTGAGGAAATTCTCAAAATACCAGCTTGAAATCGCTTTAATATTTCTCTTACAGGGGCTCTATTTCACATCAGAGCTTTATTTACCATAATGACTCTAATAAAGAGCAAATTTGCCTCTATGGCAGAATTTTCACTCAATCATGAAGAAGGAGACCTTACATGGCATTATTCGGAACTAATGGTATACGTGGTATCGCCAATGAATATATAAATCCAGAACTGGCAGTCAATTTAGCCAGAAGCCTTGGCACATATATGGGCTCGAAAGGTACGGTTGCTATAGGCTGTGATACCAGGATCTCGGGCCAGATGCTAAAATCTGCTGCAATTGCCGGCGCTCTTTCAACAGGTCTGAACGTAATCGATGTGGGATTTGTTCCTACTCCTTCTATTCAGTATTATGTGCGCGACTATGCCGACGCCGGGATCGTTATTACCGCATCCCACAACCCAAGAGAATATAATGGAATCAAACTAATTGCTGGAGATGGTACAGAATTTCCCAGGGATGGAGAAAAAGAAATCGAAAAAATCTACTTTTCAGGAAAATATTCCATTGTATCCTGGGAAAAAACCGGCAGTTTCAGAACCGATCCCGGAGTCAATGACTACTATATCAGGAACGTTATTAATTCGGTAGACGCCGAAACCATCCGCAGCCGCAGGCTGAAGATAGTTGTTGATACTGGCTGCGGAGCAGGGTCGCTCACCCTTCCTTTTCTGCTCAGGGAACTGGGCTGCAATGTGCTGACTCTTGGAGCCCAGCCCGACGGGACTTTTCCCTGGAGAAATCCTGAACCCACACCCGATGCTTTAACCGAATTATCCAAACTCGTGAAGATGACCGGAGCCAATCTCGGGGCAGCTCACGACGGGGATGCGGACAGAATAGTTTTTATGGATGAAAACGGCGAATTCCTGAATGAAGAAGTTCTGCTTGCTATGATGGCAAAGTATATGCTTGAATCCGAAAAAGGGCCTATAGTAACTCCAGTTAGCTCTTCGCAGCGCATGGCCGATGTAGCAAAAGATGCAGGCGTCGAACTTTACTGGACAGCAGTCGGCTCAATCAATGTCGCCAGAAAAATGATGGAAGTAAATGCAGTCTTCGGAGGCGAGGGCAACGGAGGCCTTATTTTCCCCAAACATCAGTATTGCAGGGACGGCGCAATGGCCTGTGCCAAAATCCTTGAAATCCTGGCTAACGGGCATAAGCTTTCCGAACTTTCTAAAAGCGTACCTGATTATTTCAACGCAAAAACCAAAATCCCCTCTGTAAATACCCAGGCCACAATGGAAAGAGTAAAATACGAAGCCTCAGGCCTTGGACTTAAAATTGACACTGTTGACGGAGTCAAAATCTGGTACGAAGACGGCTGGGTTCTTATCCGTCCCTCTGGCACGGAACCGATTTTCCGAATCTTTGCCGAAGCAAAAAAGCAGGAAAAAGCCGAAGAACTCATGCAAAAAGGCCTGGATATGGTTATAAGAGCAGAAAAAGCCTCAGTTCTCGAATAAGTAACAGGTTTATCCCCAAACTGACCTGGAAAACAAAATTTAAATGAAAATTCAAAATTAACCCCCCTGTA
>CAYSZA010000314.1:0-3399 GCA_964435275.1 uncultured Methanosarcinales archaeon
AGCTTGCCAAATGGATCATGCGAAAAGAGGAAGAAGATGAGATAAACTATACGGGAAGATGTCGGCAATGTGGCAAATTTTTTGGCGAAGATCAGTTGAAAGAAGCATATGGGTGGAATTGGTGTCAAGAGTGTTATGATGATCTTCAAGACTGAATATAACGTATCTCCTGACAAGACTTCCTGAGTACTTTCCAGAACAAGCCGAATTCGATAGCAAACGCTCAATAGTTTGAAGAAAAGCATGGGAAGAAATCCGACAAAATTCATGGAAAGAACTCCAGAAATATTTCTGAGATACTCCAGAATAAGCCAAAGTCAAAAACGAAACTTCCTATATCCCAGGACAGTAGCTGCAAAACCCAAAGGTTAAATCGTAGGAGCTAAGGACAGTTACCGCCAAGCCATCTTGTCAAGCATGCTGATTAAATTATTTGCCTCATCAAAGGATAAGTCAGTCCAGCTCTTTTTGCAATATTCTTTGCAACACTGGTCGATTTTTTTGTGCCTCTCCATATAATTAAGAGACTTTATTAATAAATTTTTTTGCCTAGATGTTATCGAAGAATCTATAAACTCCATAAACACTCCTTATGTCATTTTTCTGTTGTTTAATCACTCGAAAAACAGAAAAATACTAAAACATTATATTTTTTAATAATCGTATATATGGAGTTCATATTATATATATTCATGTATTAAATAAAAGATCAATATATAGCCATGTCTGTCTTACGTCTGTGAAAAACAGCTATGTTTAACAATAAACGTAGCCATGCCGGAGGTCTGGACATTAGGAATTTTCCCGCCTACAGGCAAGAGTAAAAGAATTTAAGGGTCACAACGGAACACAAGAGGGCATACAGCTCGAAGGAGACAAGCCCTTTAACAATGATTTACTTGTCATGGACTGATGGATAGGATACAAGACCTGAGAAAGCAGATAGACTTAATGAGTGACCAACTAAGCAGGAAGGATGACCAGATACACAGCTTAATGAAGTTACACAGAAACAGGCTGTTCATATTCAGAGTTTAATTCAAGAAAACAGTAGGCTAATTGCGGTAGTCGATTTTAATTTAACTCTTGTAATTATCCAATGAGAAAATGGTTTTTCTGGTTGTCCTCGAAGAGCAGATTTAAGCAGACTTTAGCAAACAAAGAAGGTTTTTTATCGAAGTGAGCAAACCACCAGAGCAAAAGTTATCATGCTAAATAAAAAGATAAATTTAGGAAGACGTGGATAAGGTTAATCGTTAAGTGCTGAGAAAGGTGATTGATTGGGTACTGAAAGTCTTCGGACTTATAATAAAATCGAACCATCTTCATATTCTACAAAAGATAGAATAATCCAGATTATAGTGTTCTCTGCATTATTACTATGGCTCGTAGTATACGCGATCAGAACAATCAATTTTAACGAATATGAAGACGGTTTATTAATAAAAGCAATATTATTTCTAGCTGCCTTTTTCTTTACGGTGTCTATTCTTTTAGGGACGTGGACACACTGTAAAATAAAACACACTTACTCCAATTATCCGTCAATTGGGATAATGAAAACAGCCAAGTGGTTTATATTCGGAATTTTTGTTCTCTTGATATCAACGCCGCATATATTTTACCCGGAATCCGACAGATTCTTTAATATATACTCGATTGCATTGCTGTATGCAGGAAAACACGTAATGGGAAAGATTTCATAAAATCCGTGAGTAAATCCTGGCTTAACTTTTGAGTAAAGGACGGCTTATTCTAAGTCCTAGATCTGATTATAAGAAGCTCCCTCATAATTCCGTACCCAGTTCAGAAACGCTTCGCTTTTGGGCTCATTTTCCTACGTTTCAGACATTTAACCTTGCAGTAATCAGCAGAAACCCTTTTATTCCCATATCCTATGGAATATTGAGTTCAAAGAAACACACCCCTGAGTTCAAAACTTAGAATAGGAAATTTAGGTAGTTATCTGGCTTACATGATAATATTGTTCATTGAGTCATTACAGGGAGTTTCTTTAGAGGGAAGGTATAACCACCTCAAAAGCTGGAGATTTTGACTACAGAGCCTCTACGGCTGTCACTTTAGAGCTAGTTTTCAAAAAAACAGAATCAGATGGGCTAAAGCTCAAAATTTTGGAGATATTCGAGAAAAGCTCTGGACAATACTTCTGAGACCCTCTAATCCTCTAGGTCAACAGCTATAAAGAGTATGATAAATACTGTAAGGCATTTGTCCTGAAAGCAAAGGGTAATCCTACCTAAGCAGAAAAATTTTAAAACTAATGAGAGTTTTAATTCGCCTTCGTCTCATCAACAAACCGGATTTAACTTCCTGTTCTGCTTCCAGAATATATTCATCAGACGTTTACTGTGAGTTCGCAAAATGCTTTTATAGCTTGAAAGTAATTACGCTGGATGTTGGCACTTGAGTCAATGTTAGGAGCCAATTCGATACAATTAGATCGTTTTTCAGTTTGCAGTTTTTCATACTACAAATCACCTGATCGATTGTATATGAATACCTGAACACAGTAATTAATATATGTATCAACCTCCTTCCAGTTTAAACTAAAATCACATTTACCGGCTTATCGGGCTTGAAAGCCCAGACTATTAGAGTCAGAGTCCATAATCCAGCTACAAAGACGGAAAGGACCTCCCGGAAGAGAATGAGTTACCTCGTTTCGGGAAAAGTAAATTTCTGGCAGCCAGGGGAGAAGAATCGGCGCTGTCTTCCCGGACCTGCAAGGATAACCTAACCTAATTTAGAAAAGGTGGCGAGCATGACAACAGTATTTGATGTCCCTGCAATGGAACTCATCGAAAAGGTTGCAGGCATACTTAAAGAAAACGAGAATGTCGTTCCCCCTGAGTGGGCAAAGAACGTAAAGACCGGGGTTCACAAGGAACTTCCTCCGAACAACGACGACTGGTGGTATATCAGAACTGCCGCAGTCCTGAGGAAAATCTATACCGATGGGCCTGTAGGAATTGAAAGGCTCCGCTCAGTCTACGGCGGAAAGAAGGACCGCGGGTCAAAACCAAGCCACAAAGCAAAAGGCAGCGGTTCAATCGCCAGAAAAGCAGTACAGCAACTTGAGGCTGCAGGTTACCTGCAAAAGGTAAAGGACGGAAGAACAGTATCTGCAAAAGGGCGTTCCATGCTTGACAATGCAGCCAATGAGCTCAAGCAGGAGCTTCTTGAGAAGATCCCTGAACTTGCAAAATACTGATAAAACTCCATCCCAAGTGATCTGAAAACTTCTTGAGATTCCCTTTAAAATATTATTAATCTTAATCCAGATCGTTCCGGAAAACCGGTTTTTGGGTGATTGCCATGACAACGGATGACGAACTAAACGAAATCCGAAAGAGACGGCTTGCAGAAATCCAGAGACAG
>CAYSZA010000315.1:0-3390 GCA_964435275.1 uncultured Methanosarcinales archaeon
GAAGACAATGAAAACTCAAACTATTATCCAACCTCTAACAATTCTCCAGCTTCAAGTCGTCCTCCAGCTTCAAAAAATTTCTTTCAGACTATCGTCAGCAAGCTGAAATCCAGGAAATAATCTTTCAAAAAACAGATTTTACTCTTTAAACTTAAAGGACCAAAGAATGCCTGTAGACTGCAATTCAAGCATTGTCAATTTCCGTGTAAAGTTGGGATAAAATCAAAAATCCGCAACCCAAAAGCTATTATATAGATAATCACAAACCTTAACTGTTATTTTTACCTAATTTTAGTTTCTTAACAATCATATTTTTGCTCAGCTTTAAAGGTGGAACTATGCCTCATATAATGGAATTGCTTGGAAAAACAAGAGTCGTCGTAAAAGATGGAAAGGTTATCGAAGTCGGAGAGCCTGAAGTCGAATGGTGCCCCCTCTTTGCCAAAATTCGCGGAATCCAGAAGATTACCCCTGAAGAAGTTAAGAAGAATATGGAGTTCAGGATCAGCGACTTCGGAATGTTTACCGACAGGCGCAGGCTGGAACTTGAGGACTTTGTTGGGTTTGGAGCGTCGGAAGTTATGATGACCGGCCTGAGTCGGGGTTTACTTGACACAACAGTAACAGCCTGTGAAGGCGCAGGCACTGTAATCTCAAACAACCCTACCCTTGTCCAGGGCATGGGCGGCAGGATGTCAGGCCTGGTCGAAACCGAACCAATTGATGCCATTATAAACGGTATTCAGGAACGTGGCGGAATCGTGCTTGACCCTTCAACTGCTAAAATGGATCCTGTTGCAGGAGTTAAAAAGGCAGCAGAACTCGGGTACAAAAAAATTGCAGTAACCGCAGCTTTCGCTGAAACCGCAAAAGAGTTACGGAAGCTTGAAGCCGAACTCGGGCTTGATTTAATAGTTATTGGCGTACATGTTACAGGTTTAAACAGGGAAGAAGCTCAGAGCCTGGTGGAAAATTCAGATATTGTGACCAGCTGTGCTTCAAAGCCTATCAGAGACCTCGTAAAACCTCTTGCCCAGGTAGGAACTGCAGTTCCGCTTTTTGCCCTTACCCAGAAAGGAAAGGAACTTGTTATCGAGAGGGCAAAGGATATCAAAAGCCCGATTCTGATCAACACCATGGCTCTGCCTGTGCTGCCTGATCACAAGCAGCCAAGGGAATTGAAGTAAAGCGAAATGAAACGGCACTGATGCCGTTATTACTTCTTTAACTTACCTTTTTAACCCTTTTTTAGCTTTTTATTTTTCTTTTTATATTTTATTTTCCGTTTAAATCATTCGTCAAGCCCTTTTCTTCCGAAAATGTAATTTGCAACCCTTATTGCGTCTCTTTCTCCGGTTTCCTTTTCCGGGGAGTCGCTCAGTTTTACTACAGGAATGCCGTCAATGCTGTGCAGTTTTATGACCATGTTAAGAGGGGGGCTTTCCCGGAAGAAATCGGAGTTATTGGTAAGGCTTGTGCCTATGCCGAAACTGCAGTTGATTTTGCCTTCACAGTATTTTTTGAGCAGGATCGCGGTATCTGCGTTGAGGGCATCACTGAAAACGATTAATTTTTTCATGGGATCAATGCCCATTTTCTTGTAGTGCTCTATTACAGTATCCACGAAATCGTAAGGGTCTCCACTGTCGTGTCTGAAACCGTCATAGATTTTTGATAACTTAAGGTCCATGTCCTTAAAAAAAGCTTTTGAGCCGAAAGTGTCCGTAAGGGCAATTCCGAGGTCTCCTTTATAAACTTCTACCCAGTTTTCAAAAGCAAAACGGTTTGCATACCTGAGCCCTACAAGCGCTGAGGTGCCCATTATCCATTCGTGTCCGACAGTTCCTATCGGTTTCAGGCCGTATTTTTTTGCGAAGTATACATTGCTTGTTCCCATAAGGGTTTTTATTCCGGCAAGGATTTTCATCACACGGTCGTGAAGTTCGGAACTTCTTCGCCTGCGGGTCCCGAATTCTGAAAAGAGGCAATTATTTTCCTCAAGGGCTTTTCCCATCTCAAGAATATGGCTCTCATAAGCAGCCAGTACGGATTCGGAAGTGCAGCCATTTTCGGAATTCCCTTTCCACTCTTTCTCTATTCTTGTGAAATAGAGTTCCGAAACCGCAGCCATAAGGACAATCTCCCATAGAATGGTGCTGTGCCAGGGTCCTTTTATCCGGATATCCAGATTTCTTTCTTCGGTAAGGCAGACTTTTACTTCACCTGGCTTGAAACGGAAATTTTTAAGATATTCAAGGTACATGGGTTTCATGTAAGGGCAGTGCTCGGATAGCCAGTTGTATTCTTCTTCCGTTAATGCTAATTTTGAGATTTCTTCGCCTATGATTCTCTCCAGTTCTTCTACAAACTCCGTAGAAAAGCGCTGAGACCCCCGGTTGGTAAACCGGTATTCAGCCTCAGCTCCGGGAAAAAGTTCAAGCACCGCAAGTTGCATGGTGAATTTGTAAAGGTCGTTATCAAGTATGGATTTTATCACGGAAGGTCTTCCTGTTGCGTTTTAAATTGCTTTTAAAGCAAATTTGTTTTTTATTCAATCGCATCTTTTGCTCCCCATATATAGCCACTATATTTTTAAAATTTCTGACACCCTGGAATATGCCTGGAAATAAAGTCAAGTATTTTATGGAAAATTGGCACACTGACTTTACTTGACGAAGGTCCATCATCTTTCAATTCATAAAGTTTTTTAACATGGAGGTTATAAATAGAATAAAACGGAAATCGGATGCTGAGTGATGATCACAATGAAATATATAATCGCAATGATAAGACCAGAAAAGCTTGATAATGTCAAAAAAGAGCTTCAGAAAATTGGAGCACAGGGACTGACAGTGTCATCTGTTTCCGGATATGGTGCCCAGGGAGGACATCTGAATGTCGATAAAAACAAAACTGAAAGATATGAAGCAAACCTGCTTGATAAAATCAAAATTGAGATTGCGGTGAAAGATGATTTTCTGCAAACGACAATTGAAGCAATAGAAAGAGGATCTAAAGATAAAGACGGCTATATCGGAAGCGGCAAGATATTTGTGCTACCACTGGAAAATGTAATAAGAATTCGCACGAAAGAAGTCGGAAATGATGCTCTTTGATATGCAAATAGGTATTGTAACAGCATATACTACGTGGACATTTAAACTCACGGATTGATTAAACTTCCAAAAAATCATACTTTTAAACATAACTATTACTGAGCTTATACCAGAACAAGTTTTACCTTCAAAATCAATGAGATTTTTAAAGTTATTTCCCTTATTAGAAACACATTAATTATTCCAAAGTAGAGATCTGGAAAAGAAATTTTGAGTTATGGGATAAGCTCATTTATTAATTTATATAATGATTTATACAAACAATACAAAACTT